>DURJ01000131.1 GCA_012837285.1 Bacillota bacterium | reverse complement strand
GTCTTTGGACCGAAGTACTGTAAAACTGCTGCCGTAGAAAGCACAGCCGAAATACCACCGGCAATAAAAAACGCCGGTACCAAACAAGTTAACACATGAGCCGAGAGATATTCCAGCAGTTCACTAAGACCACTTTGTAGCATTGTAAAGATAATCAACGATAATCAGCTCCTTTTCCAACCAAAAACATCTAATTGAAACATCTTGACAAACTACTTCTCATCGCGGTTAAACTGGGACAGAACACTTTGTTGGGCCTGAACTTGCCGAGCCAATAGTCTGGCAGCAGCATCTAGCAGGGGCATAATTCCCGGGTGCGCCAATCTATAAACCACGCGCAATCCATCTTTACTAAAAGTAACTAAGCCTTGGTTGCGCAAAACCGCCAGATGCTGAGAAACATTAGACTGCTCCAATTCCAACTGAGGTGCCATATCGCAAACACAGATTTCTCCCTGGCGCAGTATCTTCAAGATCTTTACTCGTGTCGGGTGTCCTAGCGCTTTAAACAAGTCAGCCAATAGTTGCTCGGCATCCATTTGAAGCATGGCCAATTCCCCCCTTAGGCGGGCTTACTCACAAATTTACTATATGCATATATCCTAATATAGTTGTCATGGAAAATCAAGTGAAATCGCTACTGTAATAATTCTATGTACAATTGGATAAAGCAGCAAAGCAGTTTTCCCCAAAGGATACTGCCTCTAAAGGCGTCGTTCGACTGATCTTGCAAGTTTTCCTTATTCAAGTTCCTTATTCATCAACAGCAATTGCCTTCGCAAGAGCATTTTGTGCCTTCCTTGCCTTCGAAAAAAGTTGCTAGATTGTCCGGCAGCTTATAGCTGTCGCAGGAACAACTGCCTTCAGGCATCCCAAACACACTCCGGAGTATAGCATCGGCCAGCATTTCTTTTGGAGGTATCTCGTAGATTTCCCCGTTATATTCAAACACACGGCAATCCACATTGGTGTCACTAATTTCGCTACAACAGCCGCAGCTTGTTTCCGTAACAGTCTGACAGATGTCCTGCCCGTTTACACGAATGGTCGGCGAGGACAAAAACTTATACTGCCTTGCTATTTCCGCCGTGGCCATTTCAACCTTGTGATATTCAACAGAGCATCCGGCAAGTTCCAGGGCAGGCGTAAGCTTCACCATAACCTCGTCCAGCACGATGTCAGTCCCTATGCAACGATTGCAGGTTTTCAAATCAAGATACAGATATTCAACAAGTACTTTCTTCTTAGTAAGTTCGCCGCAGCCATAGGAGCAGCAAGTCTCTCCCATATCCCGAGTTTTAACCATAACAAATCACCCCTTTAATGTATCCGGTCCTTAAAAACCATCTTCGGATGGCCCACAGTCCTTACAGCAGTAATTCGTTTCTACTACAGTGTTTGGCGTTGTTAGAGTTTTGAGAAGCTTAGCTGCTGAACTACTCCCTTTTTTACTTATTTTGTAATGGGTCCATTTTCCGTCCTGCCTGCTATCCACGATACCTGATTCACATAATATCTTCATGTGGTAAGATAGCGAGGATTGCGGGATATCAAGCTGCTCTATCAAAACACAGGCACATTTTTCACCGGCTCGAAGCAGCTCAAGTATCCGCAAGCGCTTTTCATCGCAGAAAGCTTTGAATACCTTTGCCTGATCCTCATATATCGATGTCATGTTCTTCTCCTCATATTTAAAAATCTTGATACGAAATATAATATGTATCAAATCTAGTTTTGTCAATACGCGCCGTAAGTACTATGGCGAGAACATTGATAGCCGGCCCGAAATACAAAAAAGCTGTCCTATCCCCGCCCCCTTGCGATAAATGCCAGCAAATAAAGGTAGTACCGTACACGAGCAAACAGCTAACACCGTTCCCGACACCGAAGCCACACCATAAGAAAGCCACTTTTCAGTTCGGGGGCCAAAATACTTCAGCACTGCCCCCGCAGACAGAACAGCTGAGATGCCGCCGGCGATGCAAAAAGTGCTCCAACTGTGGAGCCATCTCGCATACACATATCTCCCCTTGGCACAACAGCCGCAAAATCTTCAACCGAGTAGGATGCCCCAACGCCTTAAATAGGTCAGCCATAGGCTGTTCTGCATCCATGTGTATCATGAATTCACCCCCATAGCCCCGGAATTAATTTTCTATCGCTATATGATAATATTCTAATATAGTTATGTGCACAGTGCAACAGTATCTTGTTCAAGAAAATGTCTTCCTTTCCCATGGTGACATTTTCTCAGTCCCCTTATATCATAGTCCCGTGACACAAATGATTCATAACTCTTGACAGCTATTGGATTCTGTGCTAACATTGCTGACAACAAGCAAATACCGAGCTAACTTAGGCTCTTATCCAGAGAGGTGGAGGGACTGGCCCGGTGAAACCTCGGCAACCAGCCGCCCATACGCGGTATGGTGCCAATTCCAGCAGGACTTAAGTCCTGGCAGATGAGAGTGTGGGATAATACTATGTATTTTACCCCTCCGTCTGCGGAGGGGTTTTATTTTGCTTATAAGGAGGGACCATGATGGTAGAAGTAAAGAACCTGTGCAAAGAGTTCGTTACCCCCATGGGAACTGTAACTGCTTTGCAAAACATCTCTTTTGCCGTGGCTGAGGGGGAGGTGTTTGGCATCATGGGCGCCTCCGGAGCCGGAAAAAGCACTTTGGTCCGCTGTCTTAACTACTTGGAACGCCCCACTGCCGGCCAAGTTCAGATTGACGGCCAGGACCTAGGTCAGTTAAGCCCACAGCAGTTGGCCCAGGCCCGTCAACAAATCGGTATGATCTTTCAGCATTTCAATCTGCTTAAGCTTAGAACCGTGGCTCAAAACATCGCCTTTCCCCTGGAGATTGCCCGTGTACCTGGAGCGGAAATAAAACAGCGGGTGGATGAACTGCTGGCGATGGTGGGATTGACTGACAAAGCTCAGGCTTATCCGCACCAGTTGTCCGGCGGCCAAAAGCAGCGGGTTGGCATTGCGCGAGCGTTGGCTTGTCGCCCTCGCCTTCTGCTCTCTGACGAGGCCACCTCAGCTTTGGACCCGGAGACAACTCAATCCATCTTAGCACTGCTAAAACAAATCAACCGTAACTTAGGTGTTACCATCATTCTGATCACCCACGAATTAGCGGTAATTCACCAAGTCTGTGATCGCGTAGGCGTACTCGACGAAGGCCGGTTAGTGGAAATGGGCTCGGTAACCGATGTCTTTAGCCAGCCCCATGCTTCCGCTACCCGCCGCCTGATCACCACCAGCGGTCTTGTAGCAGGCGTCGCTCGCAACAAGTCGGCTGTGGCCAGGCCGGCACTGGCCGTCGGGGAGGTGGTATAAAGTGTCAGCTCTTCTGGCTGATAAAGCCCTGCAGAAACTGATTTTGACAGCCACTGGGCAAACACTGTACATGGTAGGGCTGTCTCTGGCCATAGCTTTGGCTGTTGGGGTACCGTTGGGCGTATTGTTAGTGGTCACTGCGCCGGGACATATTCTTCCCCGGCAACAACTAAACGCCATTTTAAGCAGCATCGTCAATACTGGACGCTCGATACCGTTTGTGATCTTGCTCTTTTTGTTGATGCCGATCACAAAATTGCTGGTAGGCGTGTCTATTGGTACCCGGGGCGCCATTTTCCCGCTGGCTGTGGCCGCCGTGCCGTTTGTAGCCCGGGTAGTGGAAAACTCCCTTAGGGAAATCGAACCCGGTGTTATCGAGGCCGCTGAGTCTATGGGAGCCTCGCCGCTCCAGATAATTGCCAAAGTATTGCTGCCGGAAGCGTGGCCGGCACTGCTGCTTGGCTTTACCCTCACTGCCATCAATCTGGTCGGATACTCAGCCATGGCCGGTGCCATCGGCGGTGGCGGTCTGGGGGACATTGCCATTCGCTATGGTTACCAACGGTTTCGCAATGATGTCCTTCTGGAAACAGTGGTTATCCTTATTGTCTTGGTCCAAGTCACACAATCAGTGGGTAATTCCCTGGCTTTAAAAGCGTCGAAAGGACAAAGGAGGTTGGAGTAATTGAACTTGTTTCAACGTATTGCTGTTATCGCTCTAGCTGTTATTCTGCTGTTCACTCTGGGTGCCTGCACTGCCCCGGCCGAGCCGGAAGCAGACAACAATTCCGGTGAGGAAGTTGTTACGGTAAAAATAGGAGCTACATCTGTTCCCCATGCCGAAGTGCTGAGCTTCATCAAGCCTGAATTGGAACAGGAAGGCATTGAGCTTGATATACAAGAGTTCAGTGATTGGACTCAGCTGAATCCCAGCTTAGCCGGTAAGGAACTGGACGCCAACTACTTCCAGCATGTACCGTATCTGGAGACTTATAACGAAGGTGCCGGAACTGATCTGGTACCCATTGCCAAGGTTCACGTAGAGCCGTTAGGAGTGTACTCCAAAAAGATTGCCAGCATCAACGACATACCGGAAAAAGCGGTAGTAGCTATCCCCAACGATGCTACCAACTGCGGGCGAGCGCTGCTGCTACTGCAGAAGGCAGGCCTTCTTACCTTAAAAGAAGGAGTGGGGCTCACAGCCACGCCCCTGGACATTGCCGCCAACCCCAAGCAGCTACAAATCAATGAGCTGGAGGCGGCCTCCCTGCCCCGCACTTTGGACGAAGTGGATTTTGCCGTCATCAACACTAACTACGCCCTGCCGGCTGGACTCAATCCTAAAGCCGATGCCATCTTTATCGAAGACAAAGATTCGCCCTATGCCAACGTGCTGGTGGTACGAGCCGAAGATAAAGATAGCGCCGCCCTAAAGAAAGTGGCCCAAGCTCTGAACAACGAAGCGGTGAAGAAATTTATTGAAGAAAAATACGAAGGTGCCGTAGTACCGGCGTTCTAACAACCGAACATTAGGGCAAACTAGAGCCGGGGTGATACTGTGAAGCTGGAAATTACCCCGGCTCAAGCTTTGCGCCGTCAGCTGTGGCACAAGATCACTTATGCCACTTTAAACGGCGATTTGCCACACCAAATAGACGTGATAGCAGCTGAAGCCGCCGATTATTGGTTTCGGTTGCTCGAGCAGCCGAAAGAGGCCCGCTTAATCGCCGAAGCCTTAGTCCGTAGCACCCTAGGCCTTAATCCCCGAACCGGTGGGGAAAACTTGATTCAAGCCGCCCGGCGGGCTCCTTTCCTTTCGGCCCCGGAAAAGCCGCTGATATCTGCTATTCCCGCAGCCTGCCGTAGCTGCAGCGACCTGGAGTGCGCAGCCGAACTCGCCTGTATCACCGACGCCTTAGAACGAAATGAGCACGGGCGCCATATCAACAACGACCGCTGCCTGGGCTGTGGGTTCTGCATCGGTGCTTGCCGTGCCGCCGCTCTTTCGGACAAGACAGAAATCGTTCAGGTTGCCCAGCTACTGATGGATCAGACGCAAGAAGTGGCGGCGGTGGTGGCGCCCGCTTTCGCCGGTCAATTCGGTCCCGGTGTTTTCGGCGAACAAGTTCGCGCTGCCCTTACAGCTTTCGGCTTTGATCGCGTGGTGGAAGTTGCTTTAGGAGCCGACGTGATCACCATTAAAGAAGCCGAGGAATATATCCGCCGCCGACAACGCGGCGATCTGTTCATGATCACATCCTGCTGTTGCCCGCCTTTTATTCGCCTGGTACAGAAGTTTCGGCCCCTCCTGGCTCATCTCATCTCTGATTCCGTTTCCCCCATGATCGCCATCGGACGATTGCTCAAAGCCGAAAACCCTAAGCTCAAGGTAGTGTTTATCGGCCCCTGTATCGCTAAGAAATCAGAAGCCCGCCAACCGGAGCTGGCCGGCGCCGTCGACTTTGTTCTTACCTTTGAAGAAACCGCGGCCATGCTCCAAGCCGGTGGAATCGAAGTTGACGGTGCAACTCAAACTGCCGATCTAGCTGATGCCAGCCACGACGGGCGTATCTACGGGCGTAGCGGCGGTGTCTCCACCGCCATTGTCCGTAGCATCAACACCCTGGCTCCCAGTTTAGAAGTTAGGATCCAGCGCGGCAACGGTATTAAAGAATGCAGCCAGCTGCTGAAACTGGCTGAACAAGGTTTGCTCGACGCAACTTTTATTGAGGGTATGGCCTGTGTCGGCGGCTGCGTCGGTGGCCCAGGAAAGCTTATCCCCCCAGAAACCGGAAAGACCCAGGTCGACACGTTTGCCGACCGAGCACCCATCGGCGAAGCCGTCCGCAACCGGCGTGCCCATCGACTCTATACCAGGTACGGCCAGGCAGTGAAGCTGCACTCAGTTAAGACTCCTGACCCCCTCCGTGGTACTTAGCATCTTTGCGTTCGTCCCGGTTTAAGATCAGCTTCCGCAATCTAATGCTTTTGGGGGTTATTTCTACCAGCTCGTCGTTATTAATGTAAGCCAGCGCCTGTTCCAACGTTAGAATCCGCGGTTCATCTAACTTCACAGCTATTTCCGACGTGGCCGACCGGATGTTGGTCACGTGTCTTTTTTTGGCTATGTTCACATCGATATCAACCGGTCGGGAGTTTTCTCCCACAATCATTCCCTGATAAACCCGGGTGCCGGGCGTAACAAAGAGTGTACCCCGCTCCTGAATGTTACTGATGGCATAAGCGGTGGCTTCGCCTTCTTCCCAGGCTACCAAACTGCCACCGGGACGAGTTGGTACTGGTCCACGATAGGGCCCGTAGCCAGCGAAGTTTTGGTTTAAAATGCCGGAGCCCTTGGTTTCGGTAGCGAACTGAGAAGCATAGCCGATCAGTCCACGCATGGGGACAACAAACTCCAACCGCACGCGGTCGTCGCCCCGAGGTGTCATGCTTTGTAGCTCACCTTTACGTATTCCCAGTCCCTCAATAACAGCGCCGGTATATTCCTGTCCAACATCGACGGTTACTCGTTCCAACGGTTCATGCTGGATCCCATTGATTTCTTTCATTATTACATTTGGTTTGGAGACAGCTAGTTCATAACCTTCACGCCGCATGGTTTCGATTAGAATGGCCAGATGCAGTTCTCCCCGACCGGCCACAGTGAACGCGTCCGGAGTATCAGTCTCTTCCACCCTTAAGGCCACATCTTTGCGTGCCTCTTTCCACAGCCTCTGGCGCAGCTGGCGTGAGGTGAGGTAGTCGCCTTCCTCGCCGGCAAAAGGACTGTCGTTCACTCGAAACGTCATGGTAAGCGTCGGTTCATCCACCGTAATCGGCGGCAACGGTCTCGGATCGTTGGGATCCATTACCGTAACGCCGATATCTACATCTCCCAGTCCGGTTACAGCCACAATATCGCCGGCTAGCGCTGCCTCGATGGGAACTCGTTTCAGGCTTTGGAAAGTGAACACATCGGCAATTCTAGTCAGTACCGGTTCTTCATCCCCTCGGGCTACGGCCACTTCCTGTCCGGGATGGAGCATACCGTTGTCAATTCGGCCGATGGCTATCCGCCCGACATAATCGCTCCAATCAAGGGTGGTCACCAAAAGCTGCAACGGCGCCTCCGGGTTACCGCTGGGCCCGGGTATATAGTCTAATATTGCCTCCAGCAGCGGCAGGATATCTTGCTTTCCGGCCGCCAACAAGCGTTCCGCTTGGTCCAGATCGGGGTGTAAAGCTCCGGCTCGGGCCGAACCGTACAGCACCGGAAATTCTATTTGCTCTTCAGTGGCACCCAGATTAATGAATAAATCAAGTACTTCATCCACCACTTCTTGCGGCCGTGCTCCTTGGCGGTCAATTTTATTGATAACAACTAACAGTTTTATTCCCTGCACTAACGCTTTCTCCAGTACAAACCGGGTCTGGGGCATGGGCCCTTCAAAGGCATCCACCAGCAGCAACGCACCGTCCACCATGGACAATACTCGTTCAACCTCGCCGCCAAAATCGGCATGGCCGGGGGTATCCACAATGTTAATCTTGGTGTCTCGATAAAAGACCGCTGTGTTCTTGGCCAATATCGTGATTCCCCGTTCCCGTTCCAGCTCACCGGAGTCGAGAACGCGATCTCTTACTTCTTGGTGACTCCGAAACACACCGGTTTGATGTAGCAAAGTATCAACCAAAGTGGTCTTACCGTGATCTACATGAGCAATAATAGCAATGTTTCTAAGCTCCATAATATCTCCTCCGACAGTTAGTCTAACCATAACTCTGTGGGCGGCCGCGGAGGGCCGGACTCCGTCCCGGCCCGGGAAACAAGCAGCCACAGAGGGCCCACCCCTACACAAGGTCCGTGTCGGGCCCCCGCTGGCAATTCTCTGGCTAGGGAAATTCTAGTTTATCATCCACTACAACGGTATGGCGCTGCTCCCGCAGAACCCGTGTGGGCACAACTTCATAGGAATCAACGTTGATGATGCCCGAGAGAGGATCCTTGGCTAGAGTAACGTAAAGAATAATACCGCGATCAGTATAAGGGAAGTATTGGTTGGAAATAAAGTTGCCCAGTGAGTAGACAATAAGAACTCGCTCATCACTATTTGGTTTCATCTGCTCAGCCCACGGTTGTACCACATGGGGGTGGCATCCCAGGACCAAGTCTGCACCGGCGTCTATTAGTTCCTGTGCAATCTGCTGCTGCTGTGCCGACGGCTGACGCTGATACTCGGGACCAAAATGGATACAGGTGATGACAAACTCCGCCCCCTGCTGGCGGGCACACCGGATATCAGCCGCGGCCTTTTCTTGGTCCCATATATTTACTAAGTAGTCTTTGCCTATCGGCACCGGCAAACCATTGGTAGTGGTAGTGTAAGCCAAACAAGCCAAATCAAATCCTGGCACCGATATCAACAATGGTTGTCGCTCGGTCTCTGTCCGAAAAGTGCCCGTATGCAAAAGGCCGATCTGATCCAAGTGATCCAAGCTGTTTAGCAGCCCGCTTTCATCTTGATCCAAAGCATGGTTGTTGGCAGTAGTGACCACGTCTACCCCGGCTTCCTTTAAGGCTACAGCCAAACTGCTGGGGCTATTGAAGCGCGGATAACCGTGGTACGGACGGCTGTCGTCCAGCACTGTTTCTAAGTTGGCGATAGTAAGGTCGGCACTGCTTAAGTAAGGGGCAATTTCCCTGAAAGAAGGGCTAAAATCATACACCTGCCGCTCCGGATCCCAAGCTCCGTGTACCTGGGGCATATGGGCCATCACATCTCCCACCGCCGCCACCGTAATTAGCGTCGGTGCCGGCAATTCTGCCGCTGTTTTGGCCGGATCTTCTCCAGCTGTAACAGCGTTGCCGAGCCCACAACCGACGACAACGAAAACTACCATCAGGGCCGCAGCTGTCCCGCCGCCGATTCTAATCTTGGTCAACCTTCTCCCCCTCTCTGGCTTGACTGACCCATTCCTTTCTAGTCTTTACCAACAAACAGCCCTTATTATATCACTCTCCAGCAAGAAACGGGCTGGTTTTGAGTCTTAATACCTAAGTTGATGGAAGAACTCGCAAAAAATTCAAGCCCATAATGGCCCTCACTTCTTGATCCTTATACCCGCGCTCAGTCAGGGCCCGAGCTAGATCCGGAAACCGGTGCGGTCCCTCCAGTCCCTGGGGACCGGCTGGGATGCCATCGAAATCTGACCCTAGCCCCACATGCTTAGGCCCCACCAATTGCACCAAGTAATCAATATGGTTCACCACATCGATCAACTTAGCCCCACCCTGTTTACATAAGAACGGCGAGTGGAAATTCACACCGATAACACCGCCGGTTTGGGCCACAGCCCGAGCCTGCTGGTCAGTAAGATTGCGCGGGTGTGGGCAAAGAGCAAAGGCCGAGGAATGAGAAGCGATGACCGGTCCCCGGGCGTAATCAATTAAATCCCAGAACGACCTGGCGCTAAGATGAGATACATCCAGTAGTATGCCTAGGTTCTGGGCTACCTTTACCGCTTCGCCGCCCAAAGCGGTAAGGCCGCCGCCGGAGTCACCGTCATCCACACCGGAAGCCAACAGATTACGCTGATTCCAGGTTAGACCCAGAGACCTTACCCCTAAGCGGTAGAACACTTCCAGTAACCCAGGATCATCGCCGAGTGCCTCACCGCCTTCCAGACTGAGGATAACCGCAATTTTGCCCTCTTGTTGTGCTTTTATAACATCAGCTTGGTTAAAGGCTAGCATCAATTCCGGATTAACTCTAAGTTCACGATAAAGTAACTTAATCTGCTTTAGAGCACTGGACTGAGCCAGGAGTAGCCGGTTAGGCTCCCCGCCATAGAGGGCAAAAAACTGAGCTACCACTTGGCCTTCTTGTAGGCGTTTAATATCGACCTGTCCTTGAGGTCGCTGCTTTAGCGAACCCTGGCCGGCCTCTTGTTCCAGTTGATACAAAGCATCACAATGACCATCGATAACAAAATAGTTCGTCGTCTGTTCCACCGTACATCGCCCTTTCTTGCCGTCACTCTCTTTTGATCTGGGATAATACTTCCATCTAAGACACCCTCTTCCCTGCCAACAGGAGTTATCTTCGACAGTCAGACATTATCTTCTAGGTGCAAACACGACAAGTCGGTGACCTTTATCGGGTTTTAGTCATAGAATAAACCAGTTATAAGGCGAGGCTAAGTTTGTTTGCGTTGTCTAAGTGAGGTGACCTAAATGATCACTGACAATAAAGAAACGCTGATACCGCTTAGTATGTTACCGTCTGGCCAGTCAGCACAGATTATTTCCCTGGAAATGACGGGCGGTATAAAGCGCCGCCTTCTGGACCTGGGACTTGTTCCTGGAACACAAACAGCGGTCGCCTTCTCCAGCCCGATGGGTGACCCTAGTGCTTATCGCGTACGCGGCACAACCTTGGCCCTTAGGGCCAAGGAAGCGCAGTTAATTATGGTGAGGAGGTTGGAACCATGACCAGCTTGGCACGACCGGTTGTAGCACTGGCCGGCAACCCAAACACCGGCAAAAGTACCGTTTTTAACGCGTTAACCGGCCTTAATCAGCATACCGGTAACTGGCCCGGAAAGACAGTTACCTTGGCCACGGGCTCATTTGCCTGGCAAAATACCGCCTATACCATCGTTGATCTACCCGGCACTTACTCTTTGTTTGCTAACTCCCCGGAGGAAGAAGTTGCCAGGGATTTCATTTTGTTTGAAGCACCTGATGTCACAGTGGTGGTGGTAGACGCCACCTGCCTGGAGAGAAATCTGAATCTAGTGTTGCAAATACTTGAACTAACCCCTAAAACTGTGGTTTGCGTTAACCTGATGGATGAAGCCCGCCGCCAAGGTTTGGCTATAGATACAGATAGACTGGCTGCTGAGCTTGGTGTCCCCTGCATACCCAGCGTAGCTCGATCCGGTGAAGGAATGGCGGCCCTTAAAACTGCCATCCGGGACATCGGTAACAGACATTCTATCCGCTCTCCCCGTTTTGTACGTTACGGCGCCGACATAGAAGCATCCCTGGCTGTTATTACGGCGGAATTGGCACCGCTGGCTTCGCAGTTTTCTCCCCGCTGGTTAGCTCTGCGCATACTGGAGCGGGACAACAGTTTGCTACAACGCCTTCTGGACCAAGAACAAGAACAAACGCCAGCTACCGCCCCTGTTCTTGCCCGGGCCACAAAGAAGGTGGCTCCATGGCTCGGCTAAATCCGAACCAAGCAGCTGCTTTGCAGCAAGCCAGCCAGCTCGCTGCCGACCTGCCAACGCCATCGCACGATCAGCTGGTTCATAGCATTTATGATACTGCCCAAACCATTGCGGAACTAGTAGTGAAAATAGAGTCCGGTCCGAAAATCACTTGGCAAGAACGATTAGACCGGGTACTTACTTCCCCCTGGTTGGGCTTCCCGGTAATGATAACATTACTGGTAATTGTGTTTTGGTTGACTTTTGAAGGGGCTAACCACCCCTCAGAGATGTTATCGGCACTCTTTCACGTCGGTGAAGACTTTCTTTCCGCTTTGTTCATAACGATGAACGCCCCCACTTGGCTGCACGGTCTTTTGGTCTTAGGTATTTACCGTAGTACCGCCTGGGTGGTGTCGGTAATGCTTCCGCCCATGGCTATTTTCTTCCCTCTGTTTACCTTACTTGAAGACTTAGGCTACTTGCCCCGGGTAGCCTTTAACCTGGACCGTTTCTTTCAATGGGCGGGGGCGCACGGCAAGCAAGCCCTTACCATGAGCATGGGTTTCGGCTGCAATGCTGCCGGCGTTATCGCCTGTCGGATCATTGATTCCCCACGGGAACGGCTGGTGGCAATCTTGACTAATACTTTCGTGCCCTGCAACGGTCGTTTTCCCACCTTTATTGCCTTAAGCAGTATCTTCCTAGGCAGCACTCTCTACGGTGTTGATTCCGGATTCCTGGCATCGTTTGCCGTATTGTCCCTGATTCTAGTTGGGATCGGCACTACCTTGGGTGTGTCTTGGCTGCTAACCCGTACCCTGCTTCGGGGCGTGCCGTCAGCATTTGTGCTGGAGCTTCCTCCCTACCGACCGCCACAAGTGGGGCGCATCTTGGTCCGGTCAGTCTTAGATCGTACCATTCACGTGCTCATGCGGGCCATCGTTTGGGCAGCACCGGCAGGGGCTGTTACCTGGATCTTAGCCAACACCCCGCTGGGATCGGAGACAATGCTAAGTATAGCCGCTGGACACTTAGACAAATTTGCCCGTTGCCTAGGCCTTGACGGCGTTATTCTACTGGCCTTTTTCCTCGGTTTGCCGGCTAACGAAATTGTCCTACCCATTGTGGTTATGGGCTATTTGGCCGAAGGTGCCCTGCTGTGGCCGGGTAGCTTGAGCGAATTGCAGCAGCTGCTGGTGGCTCACGGCTGGACTGCCAAAACTGCCATCTTAGTAATGCTGTTTTCTTTGCTTCATTTCCCTTGTAGCACCACTTTATGGACCATCAAAAAAGAAACCGGCAGCAAGCTCTGGACAGCGGTAGCATTTTTGTTGCCTCTAACGCTAGCTTGCACTGTGTTGTTCCTTCTAAATCTATTGTTACCGTCACTGTAAGCTAGCTCCACTACATGCGAAGCCCGTAGGATTGTCCTTTGAGCACAATGTGGCGACCGCTATTAACATGGCGCCGGCGAGCGAGCCTACTCACCCACACACCTATCGACAGAGCCAGGTTCTGCCCACAAAGAACACGGCGTAGGCTAAAGGGTAGAGAGATTGTTGTCCCGGCGGTAGAAAGGGGAGATGTTATGGATAACAAAACCGACTTTTATACCTTCCGCGGCTACCACTTAAGAAACACGCTACGCCGCGAGAGCCTAACCCCCAGTATGGAAGACTATCTGGAAATGATTTATCGCCTATCTCAGGACAGCGGGCATACTCGTGTTCTTGAGCTGGCTACCGCATTGAACGTCCAGCCGCCGTCGGCATCCAATATGATTCAAAGGTTAGCCGAGAGAAACTGGCTGGTATACGAAAAATACAGCATTGTCCGGCTCACAGACAAAGGTCGGAAACGCGGAGCTTATTTGCTCAACCGCCACCACATACTAGAAGATTTCTTGCGCCTTCTGGGCTTAGAAGATGTACTGGAAGATGCCGAGAAAATCGAGCATAACATTAGCCCGGCTGCAGTAACTGGATTAGAACGACTCCTGGCCTTCTTTAACTCCCATCCCCAAATTCTTTCACAGTGGCAAACCTTCCGCTAGGGCCAAAAGGCATTATCAAGGAATGTGTCAACAGCTCAGTCCCCTTAACACGAACTTAACACGAAAAAGAAAAAGCCCTAGCACTAAACTGGGGCGTCTTAGACAAACCATTAAAGGCATTCACCTTAATCAGTATCGCTCTGCTGCCAGTATTGCTTATGGGCGGCTTGCTCTGGCATGCCTTCGGCCCGGCCGCCCCGTTCTACTTTGGCGGTTCATTAGCCGTCCCGGCTACAATAGGGTTATGCTTCACCCTCCGCACCCTAGGCTCCGTCTCCCCAGTTTAAGACAAGTGTTTGCACCTCTTCCCCTGACGACAGTTCTAGCGCTTGTCGAGCCAGTGACCGGGCTGCGTCCAAAGACCAGGTGCGGACTTTTTCTTTTACTGCCGGCAGCGACAGTGCCGCCATACTAAACTTTTGCAGCCCCAGCCCCAAAAGTAGCGGGGTCGCCAGGGGATCGCCGGCCATCTCACCGCACAGGCCCACTTCGATTCCAGCCTCGCGGCCGGCAGCTATAGTGGTGTCAATAAGACGCAGCACCGCCGGGTGAAACGAATCGAATACCGCCGCCACCCTTTCGTTCTGCCGGTCGGCGGCTAGAGTATACTGGATCAAATCGTTAGAACCGATGCTAAAGAAATCCGCTTCCCGAGCCAGCTGATCAGCTATTATTGCCGCCGCCGGAGTTTCCACCATAATGCCCACCTGAACTTTATCCCCGCGCGGTACCTTGCGTTCGTCCAGCTCTCTTTGAGCCTGAGCCAGTTGCTCCTTAGCCTGTCTTATCTCCTGAATCGACACCACCAGGGGAAACATGATTCTAACCTCACCGGCAGCAGCAGCGCGGAGAATAGCTCGCAGTTGAGTGCGAAATATTTCCGGGTGCGACAAAGAGTAACGCAGTGCTCGCCAGCCTAAGAACGGGTTAGCCTCTCGAACCAGGCCTAAATACGGCAAATCCTTGTCGCCGCCGATATCCAGCGTGCGGATAATTACCGGCTGCGGGGCCATCAGTTCCACCACCTGCCGATACGCAGCCAACTGTTCTTCTTCGCTGGGCAGTTGCTCCCGATCCATATACAAGAATTCGGTTCGGAAAAGGCCTATTCCCGCGGCCCCCATGTTTAGGGCCGGTTGGACTTCGGATGGGCGGCCGATATTGGCCATCAGAGTTACCCGCTGACCGTCCACAGTGATTGCCGGCTGCGCGGCCAGGGCTTGCCGACGACGGCGGTCGGTTTTAAGTTGGTTCTGTCGTTGCTGCCATTCGGCAAGCTCAGCGGCTTCCGGATGTAGCACTACTTCCCCGCTGGTTCCATCCAGAGCCACCACCTGGCCGCTTTTTACCTGGGCGACAATTCCACCTGTCCCCACCACCGCCGGAATACCCAAAGAACGGGCCATAATAGCCACATGGGATGTACGACCTCCAGTCTCCGTGACCAAGCCCAGCAATCGCTCTTTCGGCAGACGAGCTGTCTGGGACGGTGTCAAGTCAGGGGCTACTACAATGGAGGGTACATCAAGCTGCGGCAGCTGTTGTTGTTGGCCCCGTAGATGGGCCAACACCCGTCCTCCCGCATCGCGTACATCAGCCGCCCTCTCAGCCAAATACTCATCGGGCAGGGCTTCCAGCAGAGCCGCCTGCTCTGCTACCGCCTGAGCCATGGCTGTATCAGCACTTTCGCCCTGGGAAATAAGCCCGGCCGCTCTCCCTACAAGAGCCGGATCAGCCAGCATGAGCAGATGGGCGGTAAAGATGGCAGCCTCCTCGGGTCCCAATTCCCGCTCGGTCCGGCTTTTTAGCTCGGCCAACTCTGTTTCCGCAGCTCGTACTGCCGCCTTCAGTCGGGCTCTCTCCTCTTCTGGGCTACCTGTCGTCGGTTCTTTGTCTACACTCGGCAGCTCCGGGCACCACACCACTGCCGGACCGATGGCTATTCCTGGTGCCGCCCCCAAGCCTAAGTATCTGTTCTCCACCAGTGTTCACCCCTGTCTCCAACTACTCTTCAGCCTGGCCGGCAAAAAATGCCTGCAATCCTGCCGCCGCCTTCTCTTCGTCCACCCCGTCAATCCTAATTGTAACGGCAGCCCCTTGGCGGGCCCCCAGTCCTAAGACACCAAGAATGCTTTTGGCATCCGCTGTTTTTCCTCCGGTGGAAATGCTAATTTGGGACTTGAACCCCGCCGCCGTTTGCACAAACGCCGCCGCCGGCCGGGCATGAAGTCCCAGCTTGTTAGTCAGTACTAATTGAATCTCTTTCATCTTTATACCTCATGCTAGAGTTTTTTCAAGCCGGCGGCCCCTTCAGCCGCCGCTTTCACTGCTTTCAGCGGGCTCCCTAAGCTAGCCTCTACTGCCGCTGCTACCGCACCTTCAACTAGCGGTCCATCGGCTAGCTGCACCTTTGTCTGCAGCTCGGCCGCCATAAGCTCCAGTGCCACTTCCGTGCTTAACACAGCGCTGCCCAAATCCATTAGTACCAGCACTCCGTCACAATCAGCAACCTCTTCAATAGCTTGTCGAATCAACACAGCATCTGTACCCAAGCGACCGTCAGCCGTACCGCCGGCAGCGGCTATGGGCACGCTGGGTGCCATCTGCAGGGCCAGCTCTCTGGTTCCTAAGGCCACTGCCTGCGAGTGGGATACAATCACCAGTCCTACCATAATCTGACCCTACTGCTTGAAGGCGGCGATAAATTCCCGGCAAAAATCCGGTAAATCAGCCGGACGCCGGGAACTGATTAAGTTTTCATCCACCACTACCGCCCGATCCACCCAGGTGGCACCGGCGTTTTCCACATCGTCTTTCACCGCCACGGTGGAAGTCATGGTCTTACCGGTCAGCACTTTGGCCGAGATCAACACCCAAGGAGCATGGCAAATAGCACCTACCGGTTTGCCGGCCAGGAAAATGTCGCGGACAAAATCCAATATATTCCCATAGCGGCGCAGCTTGTCCGGTGCCCAGCCGCCGGGGACTATTAACCCGTCGTAGTCAGCCGCCTTGACAGCGACGATATTTTTTCCCGCTGGACAGGAAAGCCCATACTTACCTCTGTATTCGGCAGCGCTACCGGTACCGATCACATCCACTTCAGCACCGGCTTCCCGCAGGCGCAGCACCGGATACCAAAGCTCCAGGTCTTCAAAACCGTCCTCCACTAATACCGCTATTTTCTTACCTGTAAGTTCAGCCATCCTATTGCCTCCTAGTCAAAAACTCTTCTATGGTCTTCAGTATTAAGTAGGTGGATGTGGCTCCAGGATCCTGGTGACCGAGGCTGCGCTCGCCCAGATAGCTGGCGCGCCCTTTGCGGGCAATAATTCCTTTAGTGTATTCCACCCCGTTTTCGGCCGCACTCACAGCCGACCCTAAGGCTGCGGCGGCTCCGTTGCCCGCTGCCAGAGCCTCGGTTAGTGCCGCCAGCGCCGGCTCAAGAGCATCCACTATGGTCTTGTCACCTGGTTCGGCCCGGCCCCGCTGCTTGATCCCCTCCAGGGCAGCAGCCAAAGCCTGCTGCAAATCATTAGCTGACAGTTCGGTTTTATTACCTATTTTCATGCCAGCACGCAAAAACGCGGTGCCGTATAGGGGACCCGACGCGCCGCCCACTGTACTGACCAAAGTCATACCCACTGTTTTAAGTACGGTTCCGGCATCACTGCCGGCTAACGTGGGTATTTTTTCGGCTACGGCTCGAAACCCTTTGGCCATGTTAATCCCATGGTCAGCATCTCCGATGGCACTATCGAGTTCCGTCAAGAACGCTTTATTCTCCTCAATCACTGCACCCATAGCCAAGATTAATTCATTCAGATCGCTCACTTTAAGTCCCATCCCGCTACCCCTCTTTCCTCAACACAGGGGCGCCTTCCGGCGCCCCGGACTGCTACAGTTGCTTAAATCCCGGCGTATCAGCCGGTGCGGCCAGCAGCTCTTTCAGCTCTTCATCCAGTTTGAGCAAGGTTACTGAAGCTCCTGCCATCTCCAGTGAGGTCATGTATTCGCCCACATAAGTACGGAATACCTTAATGTTCCGTTCGGCCAGCATAGCAGCTACTTTCTTGTTGAGAATAAACAATTCCATCAGCGGAGTAGCCCCCAGCCCATTGATCATAACTGCCACTTCATCCCCTTCGTTAAAGGGCAGATCAATTAAGACCTTGTCGGTAAGGTGCTTGGTGATCTCATCCGCCGGTCTAATTTTTTCCCGGTGAGTGCCAGGCTCACCGTGAATTCCCATCCCGATTTCCACTTCATCTTCAGCCAAGGTAAACGTCGGTTTACCGGCAGCAGGCACAATGCAAGGTGTCAAAGCCATCCCCATGCTGCGCACATTGGCGATCACTTTGTTGGCCACTGCCTGCACCTCAGCCAGAGTGCCGCCGGCTTCCGCTTTGGCCCCGGCAATCTTATGCACAAAGACAGTACCGGCAATACCCCGGCGACCCTGGGTATACAGGCTGTCTTCCACGGCTACATCGTCGTCTACCACTACACTGGCAGTCTCTATGTTCTCGGCTGCTGCCAGCTCGGCTGCCATCTCAAAGTTCATCACATCGCCGGTATAGTTCTTTATCACGAGCAGAACCCCGGCTCCACCGTCCACTTCCTTAATAGCCGCCAAGATTTGATCCGGTGTTGGCGAAGTAAAGACATCGCCGGCACAAGCCGCCGATAGCATCCCCTTGCCGACAAACCCGCCATGGGTCGGCTCGTGACCGCTGCCGCCGCCGCTAACCAATCCCACCTGTCCCTGAATTGGAGCATCTGTTCTCACCACTACATTAAGCTCGGGCAAGAGCCGGATATAATCCGGATAGGCCGCTTCCATACCGGCCAGCATCTCTTTCACTACCTGCTCCGGCAAATTAATGAGCTTTTTCATTTCATCACCCCTTCTTTTGATAGATGGATAACCCCGTTCTACTTCCTACCGTCTTTCTTTTTGTTAAGCCGCTCGAGAAGCGTACAGTGCCAGTGGCTTCAAGGCTTGAAGCCACTGGCATACTCGAGCTAAATTCTTTCCCTCTGTTTCCTCGGATACGGTGATTTAAACAGTTATTAGAGAAGCAGTTGAATAATTGTATTGGTAATTACCAGCGATACCGCCGGCGGGTCGATATGGTTCTTACCATAGTTATAGAAAGTCCGCGCCGCCACCTCGCCGAAGATAGCGCCCAGGAGACCAAACAGCGCACCCATCCAGATGCTGCCGGTGGCCAGTGCCGCCGAAGCTGCCGGTAGAGTAATATGGTGAGTTACCGGAAAACCGGGAGCAAAGCGGAGAAACACCAGCGAAGCAGCACTGATGGCAAAGGCCAGCACCGGCTGACCCGTGACAATACCGACCAGTCCGCCTGTCAGCCCGAAGCCCACGCCGATCATCGCCACTTGGGCCCAATCGCTTTGCCATGGCAACCAGCAGTGGCCCTCAGTAACCGCAAACAGTCCACCTTTTGACCTAGCCTCTGCGGTTAAGGTGCCAAAGGGTCCTTCTTGATAAAATGCGGCCCGTGCAATTATCGCCGACAAAGCTACCGTCAGTCCGCCAGTGTCCGTCATCAGCCCTAGAGCGTTCCAGAGGGAGAATAATAACCATCCAATAACACCAAAAACACCGCCCACTAACAGGACACCCGGATTATTTAGCTGAGCCAGAGGAGACCCGATATCCTTCCCGGCAACTTCCAATCCACGACTGGAAGCATAGGTACAAGCAGCTACACCGCCGGCAAAAGCAACCCAGGGTGCCAACACCGGTCCAAAACCAACCCCGGCAATAACATTGGCCGCTTCCGGTGAACCAAAGAAACCAGCCGCTATACCCACCATTAACACAAACCCGGTCATAATAAAAGCCGGCAAGCCTCCCAAGCAGGCTCCCAAAACACCACCGCCAAACGCCGCCGCTAAATACTGAATGTCAATGGCCATCCCCTAATCCCCCTTTTTTCAGGCATAGTGTACCAGACTTGTGCTCTTTGGCTGATTAACCTTATTACCACCTCCTTTGAATCGGCGTCTTAAGTCCCACAGAGACTTTTCCGCTGTGGCACAACCGGCCGCTCCGGCTGCCAGGGCATTTTCCGCCTCCTTCAGACTGCGAATCAGGCCCCCGGCAATGATAGGCAACGGACACTTGCTACTGATGTCCCGAATAACCCGAGGCATGATCCCGGGTAGTACTTCCACCGCTGTGGGTGAAGAGCCCAGAGCCGAGCGCAGTCCGTTTTTCACTGCCAACGAATCGAGCAGAAACAGACTCTGAATTGTGAGCAGGCCTTCCTTATGAGCAGCCTTAATCAGTTGGCTGCGCGTGCTGCGGATGCCATGGGGTCTAATACGTTGCGCCACAAAGCGCACTGCTGCCTGATCACTGCCGAAACCGTCGATCAGATCAAAATTAAGAAATACCAGTTTCTCCGCCGCTATAAGCTTGCGCACGGCCGCACCCACGCTCACCAGCTCACCATAGGCCAGAAGAACACAGCACACAGGCGACTTCAGTACCAACTCAAAACTGACATCGTCGCGGATCACCGCTATGATGGGGCTTATTGCCAGCTGACGCTCAAGTTCCGTCACCGTGTTCTCCTCCTCTACCCTGCTTTGGCCTAGGCAGTTTTGTCTTTGGCTTCTCTGACTGGCAGCGGACGACTGGCCACCACCGCCACCCCGGTCCCGGCAATATCGTGCGCTATTATCTGGTGAAACTCGATTGGGGCTATCACTGTCACCTGAGCCAGTTCCTGCAATATGGCCCCAATGCTTTTTTTAGGCACCGGCTCAGCTGTTCGCACCGGAACCACTGGCAGAGCCCCATCTTGCACTCGTACCGTACTGGTAACCACCCGCGCCGGTCTGAAAATTTCGTCTTGGGTATAGATTTCGCCCCGCTTGCACTGATTACCTTCTATACTTATGATCTTGTCTTGCCGGACTTGCGCCTTTATTTGACATCCTACCGGGCAAGCAATGCAAATTAATTCATGAATTTCGGTCATGCCTGGTCACCTTCCCTTACCAAACGAACCACTAGCTCCTCACCGGCAGAGGCGGTAATTTGCCCCGATGACAGACTAACACTTACCATTTCGGCCGGGCGCACCACCCGTTCTCTCCTACTATACACCGGTTTTGTTCCTAACAGGAGCTCCAGCTTTACGTTTTCGTCCGGTTCCAGGACTCTAAGGTAAAGCGTGGTTTTCTTGGCTGCCAAATTGGCTACATGAATCTTGTGTGGTACCACGTAGCGAACCCCTTCACCAGCCCTAGTGGTGATCAAGTCTCCCCCCGGCTGTTGCCCCAAGACCCTCCGGGCCGCTCCCTCGCCGGCCAACCAGCTTTCTCGGGTAACGTTATCAACCAGATCGTGTACATGGACCACATTGCCACAGGCAAACACACCCGGTAGGGTGGTCTCCATCTCGTCGGTAACCACAGGCCCTCCGGTCACCGGATCAAGGTCGATATTGGCGTCGCGGCTAAGTTCGTTTTCCGGAATCAAACCCACCGAAAGTAGCAGCGTGTCGCAATCAAGTACTTGTTCGGTTCCCGGTACCGGGTGAAACTGCTCGTCTACCTTAGATACCGTAACCGCTTGAACCCGCTCTTGGCCGTGGATCTTAGTCACGGTATGGCTAAGATGCAGCGGGATATTGTTGTTCCGCAAGCACTGTACCAAATTGCGGGTGAGGCCGTTGGAGTACGGCATAATCTCAAAAACACCCTCTACTTTGGCCCCTTCCCAAGTAAACCTCCGAGCCATGATCAGACCGACGTCACCGGAGCCGAGGATCACTATTCGTTTACCGGGCAGATACCCCTCCACATTGACGAAGCGCTGGGCCGTGCCGGCGGTAAATATTCCACTGGGTCTGCTGCCAGGAATCGTCACCGCCCCACGGTTTCTTTCCCGACAGCCCATGGCCAGCACGACGGCGCCGGCAGCTATATCAACCATACCCAGCTTTTTGCTGATGGCATAAATGTGGCCACTGGGTTGCACCTGCAGTACCATGGTGTTAAGAAAGAATTCCACTCCACTGGCAAAGTTCTCCTGAATAAATTTATATGCGTATTCCGGGCCGGTGAGCTCTTCATTAAACAGATGTAAGCCAAACCCATTGTGAATACACTGTTGCAGGATACCTCCCGGCTCACGGTCGCGGTCGATGAGCATTACTCTTTCGGCTCCCGCAGCCTTGGCCCGCCCAGCTGCAGCCAATCCCGCCGGTCCAGCTCCAATCACGGCCACATCGCACTGCAGTTTATGCATCTTCCCCGGCCCCCTTTACGGCACCTGAACACTTGGTGTGATTGAGCAGCAATCTGGAACTGCCACCTTTTTTCGTAATCTGATCCCAGGAGAGCCCCAATTCCCGAGCCATAATCTCTATCACCCGCGGCGTGCAGAAACCGGCTTGACACCTTCCCATGCCGGCATGAGTGCGGCGCTTAACACCGTCAATGGTCGTACAAGGTACCGGTCGGTGAAGTGCCTGGACAATTTCCGCCTCAGTTACGGTCTCACAACGACACACAATCTGCCCATAACGCGGGTCGCCCTCGATGAGCTCGGCCTGCTGCTTATGGCTCTTGTCCCGAAAAGTGACAATTCCGCGGCGAAACGGATTGAACTTAGCCTTGCCCTTCAGTTCTAACCCGGCCAGTTGGAGAAAATCACGCACTACTTCTGCCACTGCCGGTGCTGCTGTTAAACCCGGTGATTGGATACCGGCCGCGTTAATGAAATTGGCGACTCCCGGTGCCGGCCCCAGCACAAAGTCGTTACTTGGTCTCGCCACCGCCCGCAGCCCGGCAAAATTGGTAATGGCATCTCTTACCGGAAGATCCGGCATCATATCCAACGCTTCTTTCAACACCTCCGCTAATCCCTGCGGTGTTGTATCCAAATCCTCTTTATCTTCCTGATCTTGGGCATTAGGACCGATCAGCAGATTGCCGTCCACTGACGGCGTGACCAGAATGCCTTTAGAAACAGCCGTCGGTACCGGGAACAAAGGGCAGCCCACCATATAGCCAAAGCGCTTGTCAAAAACATAGTACTCGCCCTTGCGCGGCACGATGCGGAAATCATCCTGGCCCACCATGGCGGCAATTTCATCCGAGTACCTGCCGCCGGCGTTAACCACATAACGGGTTTCGATTATTACCGTCGGTGTCTGTACAGAAGTAACCAGTCCGTCTTTAAGTTCAAGACCCACCACCGGAGCTCCTAGCAACACTTCGACTCCGTTTTCGGCCGCGTTTTCCGCTTGGGCAATAGCCAACCCCCACGGATTTACCAACCCAGCGGTTGGTGCCCACAAAGCCGCCACCGCTTTCGGGTTTACATAGGGCTCCTGGGCCAACAGTTGTTCGCGACCGATAATTTCAAGATCGGGCACACCATTTACATAGCCCCGGTTCAGCAGTTCATACAAGTGGGACACTTGATCCTCAGCTAAAGCAACCACTAACGATCCCGTGGGTTTAAATTCCACCTCCAATTCTTGACAAACCTGAGGATAAACCGCGGCACCCCGGACATTGAGCTTAGCCTTCCAGGATCCGGGCGTAGCGTCGTAGCCCGCGTGCACAATAGCTGTGTTGGCCTTGGTGCAGCCACAAGCCACATCAGGATACTTCTCAACTAGAAACACTTTCACCTGATAGCGAGCCAACTCGCGGGCCACTGCTGTGCCGGTAACACCGGCACCGATAACCACCACGTCCCCCTTCAGTCTTTCCATCACCAGAACCTCCTTTGTCCGGCCGGCAAAGAAGACAAAGCCACACCCAAGGAAACCATTGTAAGCCATAGCTTGTTCCCATGCTTTCAGGTGTGGCTTTCTCCGTTTCTTTGCCACCTACTACAAATTATGCTGCGACTGGCCAGGAGCCCCTATCGTTGCCAAATCACCCTCAGGCTTCTTCCCACTTCAGGGCCCTGTCTACGGCCCGTTTCCAGCCACTGTACAGTTTTTCTTTCTTGTCCTCGGCCATAGTCGGTTTAAATTCCCGATCCATCTGCCATTTGGCTGCAATCTCGTTCTGATCCTTCCAATAGCCCACTGCCAATCCGGCTAGGTAAGCAGCGCCCAGCGCCGTAGTTTCAGTGATCTTGGGTCTGTGCACCGGAACACCTAAGATATCGGACTGGAATTGCATCAGGAAGTCATTTACCACCGCTCCGCCGTCCACCTTCAGCGCCTGTAAGCTGATACCGGAATCTTGAATCATCGCTTCCAGTACATCCCGTGTCTGGTAGCAAATCGATTCCAGCGTTGCCCGCACAATGTGCTCGCGCTCGGTACCCCGAGTAATACCAACGATGGTCCCACGGGCATACATGTCCCAATAGGGAGCGCCCAGGCCTACGAAGGCCGGCACTACGTAGACACCGCCGGTATCGTCCACTCGGGTAGCATAGGCCTCCGACTCAGCGGAATTGTCAATAATTTTGATTCCGTCGCGCAGCCACTGAATAGCAGCGCCGGTAATGAAGATGCTGCCCTCCAGGGCATATTCAACCTTATTGTTAACGCCCCACGCAATCGTAGTAAGCAACCCACGCTTGGACGGAACTGCCATCTCGCCGGTGTTCATGAGCATAAAGCAACCGGTACCATAGGTGTTCTTGGCCATACCCGGTTTGTAACAGGCCTGCCCGAACAACGCCGCTTGCTGATCCCCAGCATCACCAGCGATGGGGACCTCTGCTCCGAAAATGGCCGCATCAGTCTGGCCGTAGATATGACTGGACGGACGAGCCTCAGGTAGCATCACCCGCGGAACGTTAAGTGCCACTAAGATCTCATCGTCCCAGTCCAGCTTTCTAATATTGAACAGCATGGTCCGGGAAGCATTGGAATAGTCGGTAGCATGGATTTTGCCGCCGCTGAGCTTCCACATCAGCCAGGTATCCACATTGCCAAATATGAGCTCGCCCCTCTCAGCGCGCGCACGAGCACCGGGAACATTATCTAAAATCCATTTTACTTTAGTTCCCGAGAAATAAGCGTCAATTACTAAGCCGGTCTTGTCGCGCATCTTATCGATCCAGCCTTTGGCCTTAAGATCGTCGCAGATCGAAGCGGTGCGTCGGCATTGCCAGACGATAGCATTGTACACTGGTTCGCCGGTTTTCTTGTCCCAGACAATGGTGGTTTCACGCTGATTCGTGATCCCAATGGCAGCAATATCCTCCGGTCCAACCCCTGCCTTCTCCATGGCTGCCTTAGCCACTTCAAGCTGAGAATTCCAGATGTCCATGGGATTGTGTTCTACCCAGCCAGGCTGCGGATAGATTTGGGGGAACTCTTTGTTAACCATGGCCAGGTTGTTACCTTCATGGTCAAAAACAATGGCCCGTGAACTGGTGGTCCCCTGATCTAGCGCCAAAATGTATTTAGCCATCCTGGTACCTCCTCTTTCTTGCATTTAGATTCCGCCTTAGCCGCCCCATTCTCGCACAACTCAGATTTTTCCTCCTAGCATACCCCCTTGATACCGCTTTTTGGAGATAGCAAAAGTCCTACCCAGGGCCCATGTCACAAAACATGAACCTAGGATAGGACTTTCTCCACATCTCCGTCCGCGCATATTTACTTTTCCCGACTAAAGCCGATTCATCTACCACAAAGTGTACCGCATAAATTAACACTTTGTCTCTATATAGGTATTCGGCAAAACTGCAAAAATTCCTCCTTAGTATGAAAGAAATTCCAAAAAGTTTTTTTACTTACCGATACGGCCCTAACACCCGAATTGAACACAGCCCGCATCTCTTCCGGGTACTGCAGCAGGCCACCGGCAATAATAGGTCGGTGGATTTGCTGGCTAATCTCCATAAATACCCGGGGCAAGATCCCCGGCAAACATTCTACAGCGTCGGGACCCGTCTTGAGCACACTGGCTACTCCGGTGTTAACGGATAACGAGTCCAGCACAAAAATCCGCTGGATAGTATATAGTCCTAGCGACTTAGCCGCCTGAATCAAATGACTGCGAGTAGTGATTATTCCGTCCGGCTGTGCTTCCTGAGCTAAAAACCGTACCGCCGCCTTGTCTCGACCAAGACCCTCTAATAAATCCAAATGAATGTATATGCCCTTATTGGCTTGGCGGGCTAACCGCACCGCCTGACCCACAGTATTGATGTCGCCGGTAAGAAGAAATACCGCCCGGACAGAAGACGAGAGGGCCGCATTTAAGTCTCCCATATTCCGCACGGCCGCAATGATGGGGTTACTATCGATGTAGTATTGCAGCTCCATGATCCCTCTCCCTTAACAACCATGGTCGACAGGGTCAAAGCCGATCTCCCAACCTAAGCTCGGTGCCGGATAACAAGCGCTCAATATTACTCCGGTGGCGGACAATGATCAAAGCCGCCCCAGCCACTCCAAACCAAAAGACCGGCCAACCTTGCCGCAAAATAGCAGCCATAAACGGAGCCGCGCCTGCTCCCAGTATTGATCCTAGAGATGAATAACGAGTAATGGCGACCGCCACAATCCAAACAGCAATCAGTGACAGTGCTAACAGCGGTGACAAAGCCAGGCAAGCGCCGAAGGATGTGGCCACACCTTTTCCACCTCTAAATCCCAAAAACAACGACCAATTGTGCCCACAAGCGGCAGCCAAACCGGCCAGTACAGCAGCCGCCGGCGTTCCTCCCAGCCAGCGCCCTATATAGACAGCCAAAAAACCTTTAAGCACATCTCCGACAAAAACCGCCAGCGCCATGGGAACACCGAGCACCCGTGCCACATTGGCGGTACCGATATTCCCGCTGCCCAAACGCGTAACATCTCGTCCCTTAATCTTGCCGGCAATGGCCCCACATGGGATCGATCCCAGAAGGTAGGAAAGGATTATGCTGCCAATCAAGAACCCCTACCCCCTTAATCATTTCGCTTTTCAATAACAGTATTCTGCCCATCCAAACCAATTTCCTTCCTGGGCAGGCATGTTTTTCTTCGCTTTAGGGGAGATTTTGCAGCCGCATCTCTGCCTTCCGTTAACCTCCGTTGGATTTCGCCTTGCCCCCATTGGCGTCCTGCAGCCTTGCCGCTACGTTAGCACCAGTTCCAACACCATACCACCCGCCACTGCGAAACCAACCAGCAGGCCCATAATACGAAGTGTATCGAGCCAGCTACGGTTATGGCGGAGTAAGACCAACAATCCCAACCCGGCTGCCGATGCCAGTCCGGCCACGGTGGCACCAAAACCTAGCGCACCTTCCAGATAAAGCTGGGTTATAACTACGGAAACGACGCAGTTAGGAATGAGGCCTAAGACAGCCGCCAGCGGAATCTGCCAGGAACTGCCGGCAAGAAGGAGCTTGGCCATTTGCTCAAAACCCAGGCGCTGGCTACCATAAGTAAGAGCCGCTGTAGCCAGAAAAGCGAACAAATAGATTTGGACCGTCTGCGCCACAGCATGTTGGACAATTGTCGGCACCGGTTCAACATGGGCGTGTACGCCCAGCGTAGACCCCACCGGCATACTGCCCGTGGGCCCATAGTCCGGCCGCTGCCATTTGGGTGCCAGGATCAGGTCGGTAATATATCCGCCGCTTACGCCTACCATTAATTTGATCGCCAGTAGCGGAGCAACTGTGGCCAGTCGACCTGGCTGAGCCAGTATTACCGGTATTGCTTCGTCCGATGTGGACAAAAACACCGCCAGTAAGGTGCCCGGTGTAATACAGCCTTGCAGGTACAGCAAGCTGGCCAGCACGGAAAACCCGCACTGGGGAATAATTCCCAGCCCAGCTCCAATTAGCGGTCCCAAGACACCGGCGCGCCGAAGAAGCTCTCCCAGTTGCTCACAACGCTGGTGCTGGAAGAACTCTAACCCTAGAAAAAGTAGAAAGAGTAAGGGCAGCATCCCTTTGGTGTCTGCCCAACTGTCAATTAGTGCAGCTGTGATTCCAGCCACGTAGCTTACCTCCGCCCATCTTTTACCCCTATTTTGCCCAGGGTCACCAGTTTTATCCTACTCCTGGGCCAACTCCCGTACCAGTTGGGCCTGTTGTTGATACTGCTTGTAGTCAGCCACCGGTGTCTCCAAAAACATCGGTAACTGACCCAGCCGCGGATGGTTAACAATAGCCTTAATCCCATCTAAGCCAATTTCGCCCTGGCCGATAAGTTCGTGCCGGTCCCGTCGACTGCCCCGGGGTGCCTTGGAATCGTTAAGATGCATTACCTGCACCCGTTCCCAGCCAACAGTGGCCTCAATGGCTGCTACCAATTCATCTAGGCCGGCCCTGGTGCGCATGTCCCAGCCGGCAGCAAACAAGTGGGCCGAGTCAAGACAAATACCGATTTCAGCTCGGTCCCCCACCAGACTGATAATTTCGGCCAGCTCTTCCAGGCGCCCACCGATTTCCCGGCCTTGCCCGGCCATGGTTTCCAAGCAAAACATCGGACCGGGCGGTACGCCCTCTAGTCCGGCCTTGAGTGTAGCAGCCACTCGGTTCAGCCCTGCTTCAACCTCGGCGGCACCGAAATGCCCCGGGTGCGCTACCACTAAAGGAGTGCCCAAAGCCGCCGCGCGCTCCATATCTTCGCTTACCACCATCACGGCAAACTCCTGCCGGCGCGGCTCATCGCTGCCTAAGTTCACCGTATAAGGCAGATGAGCCAAATTAACTTGTAGACCCTCTTGTTGCACCGCTTGTCTAAACTCCGCTACCTCGGCTGCAGGCAAGGACCGCACCGCCCCGCCGCGGGGATTCCGGGAAAAATACTGAAACCCGTCCAGCTTAAGCCGCCCGGCCTGTCTGGCCGCCGCCGGATAACCCCTGCTGATAGATAAGTGTGCTCCGATAATCATCGTGGTCATCCTTTCGATGGCCCCATTATACCACTCGGTATCGAGACTGCAAATAAATCAACCGCTTTAGGCCACCGTTGGATCTGGACCAAGAACTCGCTCCAGCACCCTGTAGGCTACTGCTTTCATGGCATCCACCACTTGTAGGTCCTCGTATGTGTCCCCGATCAAGATCAACGACAATTCGGTACAGCCGGCAATAACCGCTTCCGCCCCCTGGCTCCGAGACCACTTAATGGCCGGGGCAAAGGTTTGCTTCGCCTTCTTTAAGTCGCAACCGGCCTTAATATCGTAAATAGTCTTCATCACTGCCTGTTGGGCCGCTTCGTCCGGCACTAAATAATTCAGCTTGCGGCCGGAAAGCGCCTGTTGGTAGAGGCCTGTCTGGACGGTGCCATCCGTGGCCAGTAAAGCTATTTTGTTCATCCCCCGCTCCCCAATATAGGCCGCTGTTTCTTCGATCATGTTAAGTATAGGAATATTAATTTGAGCTTGTACTTGTGGTAAGAAGTAGTGGGCCGTATTACAAGGAAAGACCAAAAACGTGGCTCCGGCCTGCTCTAATAGGCGCGCTGATTTAACCAGCTCTGGTACCGGCGACGGCCCCTGGCCCAAGATCGCCGCTGTGCGATCGGGGATAGCCGGGTTCATGTCTACCAGCATGCGGATATGATCCTGATCCCGCTGCGCCGGTGTCAAACTGACCACCAAATGCATAAACTGGATCGTAGCTGCTGGTCCCATACCGCCTACTACTCCCAGAATTTCTGTATTGGCCTTCATTCTCCTCCGCTCCTTTTTGGGCTCATGACCACGCTTCGCTTCTGCGTTTCCCTACTGGCTGTAAGAGACTATCGGCTGTAGGGAAATTAGGAAAAAAGGCTGCCGCTTGGCAGCCTTTTTTTGGGTTTGTTAGTAATCCATGCCTCCCATGCCTCCGGGCGGCATAGCGGGCATTGGTTTCTCTTCTTCTGGGAGCTCGGCCACCAAGCACTCAGTGGTCAAAAGTAAAGAGGCGATACTGGCCGCATTCTCCAGGGCAGAGCGAGTAACCTTCACCGGATCCACAATACCGGCTTTAACCATATCTACATACTCTTCCGTTACCGCGTCAAAACCTACGCCGGGATCCAGTTCCTTCACTTTGTTGACTACAATAGAACCTTCCAGTCCGGCATTAGTGGCAATCTGGCGCACCGGCTCTTCCACGGCACGACGCACAATGTTCAGGCCAACAGCTTCATCGCCTGACATGTTCAGATTCCCTAGAACATGAACAGCGTTGAGCAAGGCCGTGCCGCCACCGGCGACAATCCCTTCTTCCACTGCTGCCCGGGTAGCGTTAAGGGCGTCCTCCACACGCATCTTCCGCTCTTTCAGCTCGGTTTCCGTGGCGGCACCGACTTTAACTACTGCTACCCCGCCAGCCAACTTGGCCAGACGCTCTTGCAGCTTTTCGCGGTCGTAATCCGATTCCGTCTCCTCAATTTGCTTCTTAATCTGGCTTACGCGAGCCTGGATGTTCTCTTTTTGGCCCAGACCTTCCACAATGGTAGTTTTCTCCTTGCCAATCTTAACCTTCTTCGCCTGGCCCATGTCTTCCAACTCGACATTCTCCAGCTTAATCCCCAGATCCTCGGAGATAAACTTACCGCCGGTCAAAATAGCGATGTCTTCCATCATGGCCTTGCGGCGATCGCCAAAGCCCGGTGCCTTTACGGCTACGCACTGCAATGTTCCGCGTAATCTGTTCACCACTAGAGTAGCCAGGGCTTCGCCCTCCACATCTTCAGCGATAATCAGTAACGGCTTACCGGTGCGAACTACCTTCTCCAATAGCGGCAGCAAATCGTTGATGGCTGTAATCTTCTTCTCGAACAGAAGAATATAGGGCTCCTCCAAATCCGCTTCCATCGTCTCGGCATTGGTGACAAAGTAAGGAGAAACATAGCCGCGGTCGAACTCCATACCTTCCACAATTTCAACGGTGGTGGTTAGGCTCTTGGATTCTTCCACCGTTATGACGCCGTCTTTGCCTACCTTGTCCATGGCATCGGCGATAAGGTCACCGACTAAATGGTCATTGGCAGCAATTGACGCCACGTGAGCTATGCTGTCCTTTGATTCGACTGCAATAGCTTTCTTCCTGATTTCCTCAGTCAGGGCCTCAACGGCCTTGTCAATGCCGCGCTTGATAAAAATGGGGTTGGCACCGGCAGCTACGTTTTTGATCCCTTCGCGCATAATAGACTGGGCCAAAACGGTAGCGGTTGTAGTACCGTCTCCGGCCACGTCGTTGGTCTTAGATGCAACCTCGCGGCAAAGCTGAGCACCCATGTTTTCAAACGGGTCTTTGAGCTCGATCTCCTTGGCGACGGTGACACCGTCTTTAGTCACTGTCGGAGATCCGAATTTCCTACTAAGTACGACACTGCGCCCTTTCGGTCCGAGGGTAACCTTGACCGCATCGGCCACGGCGCTAACGCCGCGCTCCAAAGCGTGACGTGCTTCTTCTTTGTAAACAAGCTGTTTACCGGCCAACTAAATCCCTCCTCCGGTTATTTTTCCACAATTGCGAGGACATCACTTTCTCTAAGGATAAGATATTCCTCGTCGTCAAACTTGACCTCGGTGCCGCCATATTTGGCGTAAATCACCCGATCCCCGACTTTAACCTCAGGAGCCAGCCGCTCTCCGTTGTCTAGAACCCGTCCCGGCCCAACGGCAATAATCTCGCCCTCCTGCGGCTTTTCTTTAGCCGTATCAGGTAGGACGATACCTCCCTTGGTCCTTTCTTCGGCGGTGATGGTCTTCACCACAACCCTATCACCGAGTGGTTTTAACATAGACTAGACCTCCTTTCGTCCTTTTAGCACTCATCTAAGGTGAGTGCTAACAACCAAGATTTATATTACACAATTTCCTTCTATTAGTCAAGAGTTCCAGGGCGGAAAAAGTCAACAACCGATAAACTCCCGTAAAATAGAGTTGCGCGGAATGTGCTTCAGGTCATCCAGAGGACAAAAATAAGCCAGAAACTTGGTCAACATCTTCGCCCTAGGGTAAGCCGGGCTGTGAAGAGGTATTTGAGCTAATACTGCCTCGGCCTGGCGTTTGATGGCACCTAACTCATACACCAACGCCGAGTTGAACATTACATCAGCTTCTTCCTGATAAGGGAAGATGTTGCGTTCCTCGCCCCGCCGAACAGACGCCCAGCGTAAAATAGTATCTTCCGGGCTGGCAGAACGATACTTGCTATCGCGAACAATACGCCGTAGCAACCTGGTGTCAGTGGTGGGAATGCGATTATGGCGGTCTATGTTAAGCTGGGTCAAGGCGCTGATGTAAATACGAAACTGCTTTTCTTTCGGAATAGCCGGTGTAAGTTTGGGATTCAATCCATGGATACCTTCGATCAGGATAGGCTGGCCAGGCTCCACCTTCAGCCGACGTCCAACCCAGGTGCGACAACCTTGCTTAAAATCAAACACCGGCACCTCTACTTCTATTCCTTGAATTAACTTAACCAATTGCTGGTTAAATAATTTTAGATCCAAGGCTTCTAAGGCTTCAAAATCATACTGACCGCTTTCATCCAGCGGCGTCTCTTCTCGATCGACAAAGTAGTCGTCCAAAGAGATTGTTACTGGAGATAATCCGTTAACCCGCAGCTGAATGTACAAGCGCTGGCAGAAGGTTGTCTTGCCAGAAGAAGAAGGGCCAGCGATAAACACCACCCGTACATCATCATGTCTGGCCGTAATTTCATCAGCAATTTCGGCAATCTTTTTTTCGTGCAAAGCTTCGGCAATCTGCACCAATTCCGGGCCTTGCCCCGAGGTCACAAGACCGTTCAGTGACGCCACATCCCCAACCTGAAGAATATCGCCCCAGCGCTCAGCTTCGCGGAAAATTCCGGCCAGTTTGGGCTGATCCTGATATGGCGGCAGCACTTCCGGTTGATAACGGTTGGGAAAAAGGAGAATCATGCCCGGCAAATAAAAATGCAGGGCGAACTTATCCAAAAAGCCTGTGCTAGGTACCATATAGCCGAAAAAATAGTCGTACAGTCCATCCAGTTCGTACAGATTAAGGTAACCTTTCTTACGGTAGTTGAGCAATTCAGCCTTATCCAGTTGACCCTGACGGCGAAAAATCTCCTGGGCTCTGTTCAAAGGCAGTTGACCCTTCTTGAACGGCAAATCAGCCTGGGCCAGCTGCCGCATCCGCTCTTCTAATACCGGTACGTCTTCTTCCGTCAGCAGATGGGAGCCCCGGAGCTCTACATAAAGGCCGTTTCCCAGCGAATGCTCAATACTGATCTGGCTGTCGGGAAGAATATCTTTGGCCGCCCGGACAAGTAAGAAAGAAAGGCTGCGGATATAAATGCGTTGTCCGTCGTCGGTGGATAAATCCAGGAATCTAATCTGGGCATCCGTCGTCAGGGCCCAGGTAAGCTCTCTGAGCTCGCCGTTTACCATAGCAGCAGCAATTGTTGACGCATGTTCCGGCTGCCAGCGTCGGCTTAAATCCATCAGGGTGGTCCCAGCCGGAACCCACTCTACTTGGTCACCAACCAAAACTCTGATCCTATTTCTCGGTGACACTTTGTTCTCCTCCCCCATATCAAGAGTAGTCACACCGCCCTTTTATTATATCTTAGATCTGCCGACGGCACACCCCGGTGATAATACGCATAAAATGGCCTGAGTAGATAACCGAAGGGAGGGAAACCAGTGCCCACTTCGGAGGAAATAGGATCTCTCCTGGCCCAAGTTAGGTTTTGGGCAGATATCCAAAGTGAACACGCCCGGATCCTGCTAACAGTACTTCCCCGCCTGCGGCCAATCTATGCAAACGAGCTGTCCTCTTTTCAACGCCGGTTTGCTGATTTGGTAAGCCAGGTTGAAAACATCGAGTTGCGCCTGAGACAATCTCCCCAGCAGCAGACCGAACTTCTGGCTCAAGCAGCAACCCTCGTTCGGGAAGCCCAACGGCTGAACGAAGAGTTCCTGACCTTTCTCGGTGAGCTGATGCCGGTGTATCCGGAAACAGACAGCACTCTCCTGTTAAACCATATGCGGATGGAATCAAGACATTTGGGCGCAATTCTGCTTCGATTGGAATTGGCGCTACCTCCGCAAAGCCAGCCTCTGCCGCCGGAGACAGTGGAATCTTTCCTCAGAAAGCTGGTGTTTTGGACCAAGGACCAGCGCGAGCACAGCCAGCTTCTCCGGGCCACCTTGCCAGGGCTTACTGCTGCCGACCGAGAAAACTTACTTCGGTTTGAGCGCGAATGGCGGGCGCTGGAACTATCGGCCCGCCGATTACTGGAAGCATTGTCTCTTCCAGGGCAGGTTCCAGAAGCAATTACCGCCGAGGTGCGCCGACTGGCCCTGATGGCCCGAAACTTGGTCCTGGAATATTTGCGGTTCCTGGAAGAACTGCTGGGGCGTTATACCGACCCTAACTCTCGCTTTCTCCTCCGCCACATGATGAAAGAAGCCCGTCGCTTCACCGAAGACCTCCGTGCTTCCCGATTTCTCATCTTCTAGAATTGGAAAACGCCGGCAAGCCAAGGGGGGCTGTTGGTCCCAGCCGGTTCTCAGGCCAACCGCCCCCCTCTATTTCAGAGCCGCTATTTAGAGAGCCAAAATCGCCGCCAAATCATAAAGTGAGCGATCCAACTCTTTGGTAGCGGCAAACACCTGCGAAAAAGGTACCGCCCTTATCTGCCCGGCAACCAGAGACATGGCGGTCCCCTGTCCACCCGCGAGCAACACTTCCACCGCCCGGGCCCCCATCCGACTGGCCAAGATGCGGTCGAAAGCCGTCGGTGCACCTCCCCGCTGCAGATGACCCAGCACAATAACTCTGGTGTCAAAGCCGGTTCGCTTTTTCACCTCTTCGCCCAGGGCATACGCCGAAGCTACCCCTTCAGCTAGCAAGATAATACTGTGCACCTTGCCTCGCTCTGCACTCCATTTGAGGTGCCGACAGACATCGTCTAGATCAAACTCGATCTCCGGAACCAAAATAGACTCCGCCCCTCCTGCCAAGCCGGCCATCAAGGCAATGTGTCCCGAGGCTCGTCCCATCACTTCCACCACAAAGGTTCGTTCGTGAGCGGTGGCAGTATCGCGAATCTTGTTCATGGCCTCAACCACTGTGTTTACCGCCGTGTCGAAACCGATGCTAGAGTCCGTACACGCGATATCGTTATCGATAGTACCGGGTATCCCCACCACCGAAACACCTCGGCTTACCAGGGCCGCCCCGCCGCGATAGGTACCTTCTCCACCGATAACAATAAGGCCTTGTATTCCGGCCTCTTTTAGGTTGGCTGCTCCTTGATCCTGTCCGGCCGGTGTAAAAAAGCGGTCACAGCGGGCACTCCGTAAGATCGTACCGCCATGCTGGATAATACCGTCCACCGAGCTCAAATTCAGCTCCACGAAGTCCCGCTCTAACAACCCCTCAAACCCGTGCCTGATACCTACCACCATTAGTTCGTGTACTGTCGCCTGATGAACCACCGCCCGGATAGCGGCATTCATGCCGGGCGCGTCGCCCCCGCTGGTTAAAACCGCTGCTTTTTGCAATAATCATCACCTCGGTCTTAAGACGGGCACAAGCTCGGATCGGTAAGATAGCGGAAAAGTTCAGGACTATCGATGAACGCTTCGTATAGTGTAACCCCTTTTACCAAACCTAAATCCCTATACTGGCGCGCCAGTCGGCGCTGTAGCTGAGGAACATAATCATAGTGGGGGTTGGCAATAAAGGTGGATACCCCCTGCACCCGCACCTCGTAATACACCGCCCCGCTCAACTTAACAAAAAGCTCCGACGAGGAAGAAAAGCCGTCTGCCACCCAATTGGCGGTCACCAGTGTTTCGTTAGCCGGGTTAATTATCACCAAGCCCCGGTTCGGCGGGATAATGACCTTATCCCCGGCACCGGCTTCAAACAGGACTACTTCTTCCACTGAGTTAAGCTCCGGATCAAGATACTGCAGCAAAAAGTGGGCCTGCCCTTGAACCACCTCATACACTTCCGGGTAGGTCTCTTCTGTCCCCGCTGCCGCCGGATTGTAATGCCCGGCGGTCTTTACGTACTCCGGCCCAATGAGAGCCGGTGGCATAATAGTAATGTCATACCGCAAGCCATGACGCTCAATCAACTCTTGGTCTTTGTTTAGACAAATGCCGTGATACATAAAATAAAGCTGCTGCTTAGAGTCCACCACGGCCGGTGCATAAAACAGTTCGCGCATCTCCCCGGCTAAACGTACCGTCGGGGCCACCGGCTCCACGTCTGCTCCAAAGCGCAGCTCAATTCCTTCTAAAGCCAACGGTAGTGCTGTATTTACCGATAAATCGATCTGCATACCTAACACCCCCCTCCGCCTAATCCAATCCCTTACTAGGGGTGCCCAAACGGCCCTTAGGCACACCTAATATTATATTCGCTGAAGCAAAGGTTAATCCTCCCACTTATGACTAAAACTTACTTTCATTGTTGTCGGCCGACACCTGCAACAGCCAATATACCGTGTCAGCACTGTACCCCAAGTCCCAAGGAACCCGATGCCGATCAGCCGAATGGCTGTTCACCAGTAAGTAGCCGGCGGGATCAAAGCCCACCACTAGTGAAACATGGACAATTTCTCCCTTCTCTTCGTAAGCGATAATGTCCCCGGGAAGAAGTTCCCGAATGGCCCCGACCGGATGGTCCGGCGTAAAAGCGCATACTTGGGCCAAGTCTCCCCGGGCAACACATGAGGCTCGGCCACTGCCCGTGAGATGCTGCACTAAGGATGCGGCCTTAAGCCACGCCACCGTACCTTCCCCGTTATCATAATACCATCCCCAGTCCTGGGGCAAATTACCCCCGTCCTTGTCGGTAAGAGCTTGGGAAACAAAGTTGGCACAGTCCCCGCCCAGGCCGGAGAAATCGCGATAGGCCTGGTTATAGTGGCCGCTGCCGGGGCCCAGCTTTACCCCGGAATAACGATCGGCATAACGAACTGCTGCCTGGCGCCAGTTTTGGGCTCCGATTTGTTGCTGGGTCCCGCTCTTTAGGGTCCGCCTGGTTTCTGCCACTGTCGGCCATCGGCTGGCATTTTCCAGCGGATCCAAAAACCATTCCGCTGCCAGCACCCAGCGGCCGCCCCTCTTGTTTAGTTCCAACCAGTGTACCGTACGCCAACCCATGGTGGTCTCCGGTTGATCAGCATAGTCGCGGTGACGATAAGTCAATAACGTATGAACACAAACAGAAATATTAGTTCGCTCTTTACCTTTGTCTTCTTCCACCCGGGTAAACTGCACTTCGGTCTGCACCAGTTCTATCTTCCTGGCCTGCAGCCATTGGCGTACATACTGTATTCGAGCTTGTTCCTTTTCCAGCGCCCACCTGCCCCCGCTGGTTTTCAGATCATAAAAAGACTCCAGCAGCCCTAATTCTCCCCTGGACAAAAGTTCTGTGCGCAAGCTAAACAAGTCCTTTACCCAAGCCGTTACCGCCGGTGACTCCGTACTTGCCGCCAGCAGTGAGTTGTTCTGCCACAACAGGCCACCCACCAAAGCCAGACAGCAAAGCTGCGCCCCTATAGCTATCCACACGGTCCTGACAGTTAGTCTCCTTCCCACCCTGGCCTTCCCTCCCTTGCCGGTTACGACTGATCGTCTCTTAATCGATATTCAGTTGGGAGGTCTTTACATGCCTGAAGATGTCTTCATTATTTCTTCGAAACAAAAAGAGGGCTCTGCACTTACAGCTGCCCTCTAACTAGACTTCGGCTAATGCTCTCAGTTACCGCCATGGGTGCTTGCCGCCGACTCCGACCTTTCTGCCGTCGGTGGGTCCGGCAGCGGCGGCAGTAACAATTCCTGTCCCGGTACCAATTCTCTTGGATTGGAGATTTGATTATGCTCTAAAATCAACCCAAAATACGATCCTCGACCATAGTATCGCTGGCTAATCCCCCAGAGGGTATCATTTGGTTGCACAGTGTATACAGTATCTCCCGGCCCCAACTGCTCCCCGGTTTCGGACCCCGGAGCCGGCACTCCGTCTCCCGACGGTTGGGACGTAGCCGGATCTTGTGGCTGGGCTTCGGTCTGCTGCGCCGGTGGTCCTCCAGGGGTAACCGGCGCCGACGGTTCCCTAAACCAACGCCACAAACCGGTGGCAGCCGCCACCACAACCACCAGCAATGCTACCGTTGCTAGAAACCGCTTAGGGTCAACCAAACGATAGCGACTACCGGACAAAGGTATCAGATCATAATAGTCCTCGCTTTCCTTCGTATAAGGAACAAGTTCATCTCCGTGATTAATATAGATAGCCTCGTTCCCCACCACAGGGTCGAACACCAAAGCTATCTGCCACGGTGAAGGGAAGTGCTCTTTATGCACAGTGGTATCATAGCCGGACAAAAACGCCCCTAAGCCGTGGTGGGTATGAAACCAGCCTACCACTTCAAATGTAGGATACTCCGCCTTGGCCTGGCGGGTCAGGGCAGCTACCAGTTCCGGTGTCAGGCGGATACTGCTGCCCACAGACTCCGCCCCTGCGGCCAAAACAGCCGCTTCCACCCGTACCCGCCGCACCGAGTCACCGCGGCGCTGCACCCGTCCCAGCAAGATCCCTCCGATTTCTTTGCCTTCCTGCCGGGACCAAACAGCAATTTGGCTCCTCACCACCTGGGCTACATGGACTTTCATGGCCGCTCCGCTCCCTCCCCGGCAATCTATCCTCTGCTGGCCGAAATTGCCTGAAATTCCTGAGCTTAAGACTTTATTCGTGATCAGGCTTTGAATCCCTGCCGGTTTAGTCGAAAAAGTCCGCCAGGGGCATCTTGTTTTTCTCCATGAGTTGTGCTATCTTAAAAGAGAATTGAATAAGGAAGAAGTCCTTCAGGGCAAGGTGCAGAGGCAGAGCCTCTAATTCCTGACCGGCGGTGAAACTCGGTCTAAGCCGAGATGAGCCCGCGAGCCACGACAGTGGTTGATCTGGTATAATCCAGAGCCGACGGTATAGTCCGGATGGGAGAAGGTATTGGTTTCCCCCAGCTTGGTCATGGTTCCCCGGAAGGCACTTCTTCCGGGGACTTTTACTTGTAAGGAGGTTGTGGTTTAATGTCCCAGGTTCGCAACACCAGGTACCTAGTAAAGATAGCCTTTTTAGGAGCCCTGGGATTCCTGCTCATGTATCTGGAGTTTCCTCTCCCCTTTATGCCCCCGTTTCTCAAGTACGACTTCGGCGACGTGCCGGCCCTTATTGCCGGGTTCGCTTATGGCCCCATGGCCGGTATCCTGACCGAACTCATCAAATGCACTGTCTTTCTCTTGTCTGGGCGCTCCGAAGCCGGCATTATCGGCACGTCAGCCAATTTTGTCACCGGCATCAGCCTGGTCATTCCGGCCGCCCTTATTTATCGTCGTTATCGTACCCTGAAAGGTGCCACCGCATCTCTTATTGTCGGCTCTGTTGTTATGACGGCTGTTATTACCATTGCCGACATTTATGTGTTTTTGCCCTTGTGGAACGTACCGGTGGAGCAAGTAATGCCCATGGTAAAAGCCGGCATTATTCCCTTTAATCTCATGAAGGGCTTGTTCACTTCCGTGTCCACTTTTCTGCTTTACAAGCGGGTAAGTGCATGGCTCGGAGCAGACGCCTTGATACCCTCTACCGACAAAGTCCGGCCATAACCTAACTAGAGTGCCAACAAGCCTGGCGGAACTACCCCGCCAGGCTTGTCTTTTTGGGTCTGCGCTCACACGTCTATTATGTCACCCTCGGGCCCAGCCGATTGAGCCAAAGCCACCACCACCCACCGATCACCGATACGACGTCCCTGTGGATCCAGCAGCACAGCCAGCATCTCCACCAGATTAACTATACCCCCAAACGGCGCCCAGGATCCACCCGATAAACGGTACCAAAGCGATCAAATTGCCTATGCCTAAAGGTGCACTGCCTTATCGTCTCCGGCCAATGCGCCGGCGCACTGCCTCCGGGATTAGCTCGGCTACTGTGGCCGAAGCCAGGCAAAGATAAGTATCGGAGGCACCGTAGTAGCAAAGCACCTGGTCATTATCGTCCAGCACTTCTTTATCTGCCCCCGGTACGGCCCCGCAAGTAAAGACCACATTGGGTACCCACGAGCGTCCCGGAGCACCCACCTCAAGTTCCGTCTCCGGAGACAAGATGGGATTGGGCGAACGATACAGCAGACGCCCCGGATCCTCCATATCCACCAGAATAACTCCTAACCGGTACACCATGGTGTTGCTAACCCCATGGTAAATAAGGAGCCAACCGTACTTGGTCTTAATTGGCTGTGAGCCGGACCCTATCTTAAGCGAATCCCACATCAGCCCTGAACGCGGCCCGATGATAATCTTATGATTTTGTTTGGGCCACGGCAGTTGCAGCTCACTGGCATAAGACACCCAGATGCTGGGCTCTACCCGGTGATACATTACCCAACGCCCACCCACCTGTTCCGGAAACAAGATCGCATCTTTGTCCCAGAGGCCGGGGAAAGCCAAGCCCAAGTGCTCAAAGCGCTGGAATCGACGGGCCAAAAAGTCATCGATACCGATGGCCGCCGCTGCCACCTGGGCAATAACTCCATTGTAGGCCGTATAAACCATGTACAGTCGATCATCAATCACAACCACCCGCGGGTCTTCACAACCGCGGCTTTCCTCTGGGATCACCGGGCCGAACACCGGCTCCGGCAACCGTTCTAACAACCGAGCCCCGTGGAAAATTGCCAGTCCGATCCGAGATATTTCATCCTCGCCGAAGGCTCGATAAAGCACGTACACCTTCCCGTCTAAGCGCACCGTAGCGGCATTGAGCACGTAACGGCTTTCCCAGTAATGCTCCTCAATGGGTTCCAGTAAGGGATTCAGTTCGTGGCGTATTAGCTGCCCAGCCGGCGGGTACGAATCCACATCTTGAACCAAAACCACTTCTTCCTGCGCTGGACCGCGCAAAACAGCATCGAGCAGACTGGTGGCCTCCCGGCCCTCGCCAATGCGCCTAATGGCTTCCACCATGATATCCTGGGGCCGAAAGCCCATCTCCTTATATATTTCTTCTAGTAAATCGTGGTGAAACCAATCGCGCTCGATCCGTACTGACAGCGGAGTGGGAATTCCTTGGCCGCCGCGAAAACTATAGCTGGCCCAGGTCCAAGCCGAGCAAGGAACAAAAGTCCCGTCGCCCAAAGTTAGGCTGAGGCCATAGCCCTCGGCCATCAATTCCAGCAGCCGTGCCTCTTTGGTCTGGTTTTTGGTTTTCAGTTGCTCCGCCAACAACTGCACCCGCTGAGTCAGCTCCCGTTGATGCCAATTCTGAAAGATGTTAGCAGCCGAGAAAACCTCTCGCCCACGGTGCTTAATAACTGAGTTCACCAGTTTAAGTCCAAACCCTTTGCGTTCCCGGGCATACGCCTGCCAGATAAAAGAATAATGCTCCGCTTCCACCAAAATCTTGGCCACATGGGTAAAGTAACGCAATTTTGGAAAGGAGCCGCCTAGTCCCTTAGGCAGATTACTTACTGTAAGTCGGGCGGCCAGCCGGTCAAAATGAGATATGTCCCTTAGCTCCCCCACTCCAGGAAAGGTCTCCGGAGTAAATACCAGCGGCCTCATGTTCACTTCTTCCAAACTGTCAGGACGCAAGTTATCCCCCAGCCACCAGAGCAGACGGTCCGTATACTCCCGTTCCTCGCTGATACCGGCCAAGGCCAGCGCATCCCGCACCTCAAAGTGGCTGAGCAGTTCGCCGGTGCTGGAGTAGCCCAGTTGGATCAGCAGGTTCAAGGGCGGAAACTCCGTCAGCAGTTGACGTAATATCTCTTCTTTCACCGCTAAAATTTTCTGGTGGGGGATCAGCTCGAAGACTCGCTCCACCGCCTGTTTGGTTCCTGCGGCCGTGGCTAAATTCCCCGGCACCAGTCTGTCCGCCATCTGTTCTAACTCAGCCATGAACCCTTCTAGCTCTGCGCCCAGCTCAGCCGACGTTAGAGCAGCGTCCAGACCCAAGCCAGCATGAATAAACCGGTGAAAGGCGTCGCTATAGCGTTCCTCTAGACGACGAAACACTGTTTTCGCCCTAACTGGTAACCCACCAATACCGGTCAGGTCCTTAGGTAAGGCCAGCGGTACCCCGGGAATGAATTCCAGGTAGTCCAAGGGAGTGATCACCGGTCGAACTTCCGCCGCTCGTTCCACCCAGGTCTTAATGAATCCGCTCTTGCCGTCTAAGAACTCCGCCACCTGATCTCCGCGCAGCCGTTCAACTTGTTTGTATGTGAGCTCTTCTTTATCCAGGTGTTTTACTTCACTAATCAGGTAAGAAAATTTACTCACGCCGGCAATAAAAGCAGCTAAGCGACCGTCATAGACGATCCTCAGTCCTTCCATGATATCCTCTGCTTCCACGCCGTCGGCGAAGACATAGGTCTGAAGAAAGCTGTAAACCACCGCACTCCACAGTTTAGAACTGAATTCTGGCTCTGTTTCAGCCGTTAGAGCTACCTTTTCCACCGCTGCATAATTCTCTTCCGGCAGTACCCGAGCCAGCAAGGAACTATACTGATCAAAACCAAGTGTGAAGCTGGCCACAAGATCCCCTAGATGACAGCTGAGCTCCGGCGCCCGATCCCGGGCTTCCAAGCCATAGATGTCCGGTTGTTTCAAGATCAGTTGGGATTTGAGCCAGTAGTCCTCATTTACCTTGATACAATCAAACAGCGACAGCGCGAGCTGCTTAAATACGTAAGACCGTTTGCTCAAAGCCGGAGGACCAATTTTGGCTCCCAAACTCACCTCGCAAATCTTCTTATCCCACACTACCGCTTGGGCCAACAGCCAAGGATCAACACCATACCCGCCGGCACCACCGTACCACCAGTCCAGATCGGTACAATAATCTTCTACCAGCCGGCGGGAAATTCCGTACACACCGCTGAGAGGATCGCGCAACCTTAAGCCAAAGAAGCTCTCCAGCATCGGCCCCACAAACAAGCTCCCAGTGGGGTCTTCGAAGTAATGACGACGGAAACAACCACTGACTAAATCGTAATCTTGCAACAGGGGGAAATACAAGCGCTCCAACCAAGAAGGGTTAAAGCCTTGATCGCCCTTCCGCCTTAGGTCTGCCTCCAACAACACCACATCGGCGGCTAGCTCCCGAGCAATTTCCAGTATGGCCCGGATACTGAAGCCCCGTCCGTTGACGCCGTCCGTCAACAAAAACCCGTGACAAGGCATACCTGTTTTAAGCCCTTCCAGGGATGCCAACGCCTGGGCCCCGGCCGGATCACCCACGCACACCACCAGGGGCCGAACATTAATAAACGGGCTCAACCCCTGGGCCGCTGTAGTCACCACTTGAGCCAGGGTTTCCTGCTCGTTATAAAAAGGCACCCCCACCACAACGTCGATGGTTTTATGTCGCGTTAGCTTCTTCAGCTCCCGGCCCACAATTGCCTGAAATTGCTCCTCCCTACTACGCAATTCCTTGATATCCAGCGTAAACCCTCCCCGTTCTAGCTTTGCAAGAAGACAGCGGTCATATATTGCCCCAATTCTCCTGGTCTAAGTATAAAAAAGGCCTGGTCACCCCAGGCATTTAGTTGCTTCTGCTGTTCTCTTTTCCTTCCGAAGTGAAGCTTAACACGTTTTGTCGGGCTCGTCGCATGTGCTCGGCCATTCGCTCCCCAGCCAGTTCGGCCTGGCCAGCCGCCACCGCCTCGAGGATACTCCGGTGTTCCCGCATCGAGTCGTGGATCCGCCCAGGGACCCGCAGCGAGCGAAATCGAGCCTGCTCCACATAATCTAACATACTCCCCAAAGCATAGCGTAAAGACTTGCTGCGGCTGGCATCCAACAGCAGGCGATGAAATTCCGTATCAAGCACTGTCACTTGCTCAATATCGTCCTTAGTAGTATAAAACTCCTGCAGATCCAAAACTTCCTGCATTTTCCTTATCTCTTCCGGCTGAACCCGCTGCGCCGCCCAGTTGGCTACCAACGTCTCTAAGTGCTCACGAATAACAAAGATATCCTCCACATCTTCAGCCGTTATTCCCTCTACCAACACGCCGCGGTTCGGCAGATATCTTACCAACCCTTCCAGCTCCAATTGCCTTAACGCTTCCCTAACCGGCGTCCGACTCACACCGTAGTGAGCAGCCAACTTCAGTTCCACCAGGCTCTCACCCGGTTCAAACCGACCTTTAAGAATGTCATCCCGAAGTTGAAAAAAAATACTGTTCCTGAGCACTGCTGCTCTACCCCGGCCCCGACCACCGTCCCCCCGTCGTGGCAACATCTATCCCTCCCTGCAATCCCGTACCACCCTTAACCGAGTCCAAACTCTGCCAGCCTTCTGTACCAGGCCATACCGCTAATTGCTATCATTGTATGCCATGTCCACGGATACTGCAAGAACATAACAGCCCGGTTCCCGGTCTCCACATCCGGTTTCATTCCCGGACCTAGATCACCCTCGGCCAGTCAGAAAAAGGCACCTGTGCTTCTTAGGGCACAGGTGCTATCTTAAGAGAAGCCTGCTAGACAACTGGTTTAGCCTTACCCGCTAGTCTTCCAACGGTCGGCTGCGTAAATAGTCCCGTTGTAACAGATTCATCCACAGACTTAACGTGTCTACCATAGAGAGCCTCTGGCCGCTCCCTAACTCCGTGACCAAGTACTGGTCAAACAGATAACCCATATTATCTTGAGTACAGGCCTTCATGGCGGGCACCTCCCCGGAGTGATATTGTATACTGGTATTTGTGTATTATTGTATACAATCCTTAGCCAAAAGTCAACGCCTTTAGCATAAACCCTTCTTATCGCCCGGTCGTTCCCTGCTTATAGGTGGCATCAGCATCACAACGGTAGATCGTGTCAAAAGTCACGTTATGAAGGGATTGTCAAGATTGTCATCCTGAGCAAAGCGGAGGATCTAAGACTGTTCACTGAGTTCAGGGTGATCCAAACATGGATTGGCAGGCTTTCGGGCAGTCTGACGAGCTTATTTCCACCACCGGTTAAACCGGCGGCACCTCCGGCTTAGGAGCCGAGCTCCCATCCACAGCCTTCGCCGGCAGAGTAGCAATAACGATGCCGGCCAACATCAGCCCCATGCCTACGATCTGAATCGGCTCTAGCCGCTCCCCCAGCCCAAAATAACCGAACAGCCCGGCAGCAACAGGTTCCAACATAGAGGCAATACTGGCTGTACCTGCTTCCGTCCGCTGCAATCCGTAGGTAAACAGCAGAAAAGGTGTCAGTGTAGTCATTACCCCTATGCCCACCACGCCCAGCCATACTTGCCCCGGCAAGTTAACTGGCATGGGAACCCCCACAAGCAGCAGGATCAACCACAACATAACCAGCCCGGAACCAAAGGAGTAGAACAAGGCCGTAGCAGCATGATAACGAGCGGAAACGTTCTTCATCGTTATTGTCTGCACGCCCTGTAAGAAACCGGCCACTAGACCGAGACCCAGTCCCGCCGGTGTAACAGCCAGACTGCCCAAATCAAAGATATTAACAACTAGCGCCAATCCGGCCACAGCCAGCAGCAAAGCCGCGCATTTGCGCCCAGTGATCGTCTCCTTGAAAATGAAGCGGGACAGAATAATGACATAAAAAGGCGCCGTATACAAAAGAATTGTCGCCACGGCGATGGCGTTGGCTTCCAGGGCCAGAAACAGCGCCGGATGAGCCAGAACAATGCTAACAAACCCGGCTAACAAAAACCGCCACCTGTCCTCTCGTCTTATCACCAACAGCTCACGCCTGAATAAAGCTAAATAAAGCCCTAAACACAACACGGCGAACGAAGTGCGCAAAACCACAATGTAGAACGGACTGAGCTGATACGCACCCAAAAAGCGCGCGAACAAACCCACCGAACCCCAGAAAACACCGGCCAGCACTATAGCCAATACACCGTTCATGGCAACACCTCGTATTCCTTGCTCGCATAGCTCACCCCAGACCGTAAGTCTATCCAGAATCTTACCTGCTATCCCCCAATCATCGTGGGAATTGGCAAGAGTAATTACTTCCCTCTGGTTACCACTATCACCCCATAGATCCCGGTGACTATCAACATGAAAAAGAAGGCTACATACATTATGAGCTGTGGATTGTCTTGCCACTTCAGCGAAAGGTATCGAGACCGGATGGCTTTATCCTCTACCCTGGTGTCTTTCGGGCTCACAAAGTACGCTGTCTGGATATGCCCGTCTTGGTCGATAACTACTCCGTCGCCGCTCAGTCTGGTGTAAAAGCCGAAGTCTTTTAAGTAAGTTTCAGCTGCAGTCAAGCTCTCCCCGACCGTACCTGCTACCACCATCAGGTGCCGCTGGTTATCAAAAGGGGAGGCCAGCAATTGTATCGAAGCCAGATTATTACTGTATTCCGGCACTATGACAATCGCGCCACTTATTTCAAACTTATCCCCGGCCTTATTAAATCTAAGGTGTAAATGGTCGTTAATAAGCCTGATGGCGTTGTTATCTGGCGGAGTTCCGATTATTATCAGGTTCTGTTGTTTATCGGTCCGCTCAAATTCCGAGCTCCTTATTACCTTTATATTATTAACTTCGTCCAGGTTATGGCCAATAAAAGCCATAATGTTGGCTGCCATGGTTAAGTAACTTCCGTTTGCTTGTTGGGGTAGAACCACCAACAGGTCATCTACGGTACCGTCTTTGATGAACAGTCCCGGGTAATACTCAAAATACCTATCCCTGACCGTTTCCTGAGGAATATCAAACCCAGCATCATTGGAAATTAGGGCCCATATGTCGCCGTGCCGCCAGTTGGTACAATCGAACCCGTAAGGTTCCAGGTAAAAGATTAGCTTCAGCTCTAAGAAGTCTTCTCCCCAAAACTCCTTTGGTATGTCTACAATCAATTCATCGTTCTCGGCCCGCTCATGCTCCAGCAGTTTGTCGGTTATCGGTATGTTGTTCAGATACACAGAAACCGACGATTTGTCAAAATCCAAGGCTTTGGAATAACGCAAGGGAAGCTGGATCTTTACGCTATCGCTGGAAATGACATATGGGGTTTGTATCGAGGTTAAGAAAGGGCTGACTTAGATTAAACCCATCAATTCCACCGGCACCAGAAAAAGCATGTTGTGTTGTTTGAAGAGCTCTTGGCTAGCCTTAGAACAAAGTGCAATAATGACGAGGGGGTTGATTTCTTAGACATCTTTTTCGTCTACAAGATAATTTGCTGAATGGGGTACTGGCTTGTGTTATTCTCCGTTTGTTTCTACTAAAAACAAGTGGGTGCATAAAAAACCAACCGCTAACGGTGGACAGCATATCCCTAGCGAGTAAGGCGTATCTAAAGCTTAGCAGTGCATTAGTAAGGATCTTTGGGTGAACGTCGGCTGCGAAATTTTCGTAGCCAGATATCGGGATTCTCAAGTGGGCATTGACATATCAATTCGTTGAACCCTTGTAAATATTTGCGTGTGGTACCAGTACTATAGTCAAAGGTACAATTGGTTCACCTAAGACAGTCAGGAGGCAGGCACGGTTTTTAACACTTGCTTCCGGCAACAACTAGAATAACATTTCAATCCTCACCTCGTAAGAGGAGCTGTTGAGATTCGCCTGCCTCCTGGAATCCATTATACCATCCCGTAGCCAATTCTTTACTGGGCAATTTTTCTGATCTTCAGAAGAACCCAATATTGTATGGTGTACGGAACAAATCAAACCCTCCCGATGTAATACCAGCCGCTGTATTATACGAAATCCCTAACCACTATAGTTTCAATTCCCACTCAGTGGTGCAGCTGGGTGCTACCGCAAAAACCAACTGCCTACCCCGTACGCGACGGGTTTCAATCCTCACCCAGCGGTGAAGCTGGGTGCTACGGTACCGTTTTCCTACATTTCCGGTACCATCGCCAGTTTCAATCCTCACCCAGCGGTGAAGCTGGGTGCTACGCCTTTGGAAGAGGTCGATGGGCACGTTCTCGGCGTTTCAATCCTCACCCGGCGGTGAAGCTGGGTGCTACTGTTTTTGGTGGCGTCTTGCTGCTTATCGACAGGGTTTCAATCCTCACCCAGCGGTGAAGCTGGGTGCTAC
>DURJ01000130.1 GCA_012837285.1 Bacillota bacterium | reverse complement strand
GGAAGACTTCCGGGCCCGAAGTGGAAGAAGCGGTGAGCGGTTATTTTGAAACATTCAAAGGTACGGGAATAGATACGTTGGTTCTTGGCTGTACGCATTATCCGGTGTTACTGGATACAATTAGGCGCTATATCGATCCCGGCGTTACTATTGTAGATCCGGCAGTAGAGACGGTGGCGGAGGCAAAGGAACTCCTTCAGCAGAAGGGACTGGTCGCTGAGAGCGCTTCTCCGGTCTACAATTTTTACACCAGCGGCGATCCCGACCTGTTCGCCAAGGTGGGGACATCGATATTAGGTTGGTCAGTTGATAAAGCAGAAAAGGCTGTTTTAGAATAGATGGAAACTGAGGTCCGGCGCTAGGATAGATCCTAAGTGGCGCCGGGCCTAGACTTTAGAACGGCGGGCATTACTTGCTTAAGTTTAGCAAAAGGTCTGCAGACTATAATGACAAGAACGAAGATTGGCGATATAATAATTAGAGGATACAAAAATTCCCTCGAAAAGAGCAGGGGGAGCTGAAAATGAAGAGACGGCTGCTCTTGACATCTTTGCGGGAGCGCTTATACGAAACTCTTAAGGAAGACATTCTTCTAAACAAATATGAACCCGGTGAGGAACTACAGATAGACAAGCTGGCGCAAGAATTTGGGGTGAGCACAACTCCGATTCGCGAAGCTTTGGTGCGTTTGGAAGGCGACGGCTTGGTTGTATCTATTCCTAACCGCGGTGTTCAAGTAGCCCCTATTAGCTTGGATGACGTAAGAAATCTATATGAAGTGCGACGCCTACTAGAACCTTATGTGGCTAAAATCGCAGCTCGGTATTGTGAAGAAGGAGAAGTCGAAGCTCTTTATGAAAAACTGGTTCACCTTATCGAAGGGCCGACAGATTTGGCTGCCTATATTAATGCTGATCTGGAACTGCATGAGTTGATGTCTCAGCACCTGAGGAATACATTACTTAAGGATATTTTAAATCAAGTTGATCAACATTCTATTCGCGTTCGCTATTTGGCGGAAAGTAGTGCCGGTGGGTTAAGACCGGAAGTAGTGGAATTGGTTACTAGAGAACATCTTAAGATACTGGATGCTATTAGGAAGCGGAACGAGGAAAAGGCGGCAGCCGCTACTCTGCAGCATTTGACTAATGCTGAAGCCAGGACCTTAAAATCCCTGAAGGAAGTTTTGACAATATGAGATCAGGGTTTGTGGCCGAACCAAGATTGATATAAGTTTAGCCCCTGCGTTTTCATTAACGGCAGGGGCCTAACTATATAATGTTGGAGCTGAAACTATCAGCCTTTTAAAGCAAGTTCCAGATTATCAACAGGGACGGTACCGGCTTTAAGGGCATGAAGGGCTAGGGCACTGGTATCCTTGAGGCCGCTGCCGGTAAGGATGGCGGCCACTTTATGCTTGGGTTTTAGGGTACCTTCTTGGGCCAGTTTTCGAATAGCAGCTATGGGAACGGCGCCGGCCGGTTGGACAAAGAGTCCTTCTTGGCTGGCGAGGAAGGCTTGAGCGGCCAGGATTTGTTCTTCGGTAACGGAAACTACATGGGCCCGGCCTTCTTTTACTTTTCGCAATATACGGTTGCCGCTGGGTGGCATGGGATTGGAGATGGCATGGGCAATGGTATTGGGTTGACCAAAATGCTCTATTTGTTCTTTGCCTTCAGTTACGGCTGTGACAATGGGGGAGCAGCCAGCGGCTTGAACCCCGATTATCATCGGGGCTTTTTTTATTAACCCCAGGGCTTCCATTTCTTCGCCAGCTTTGATTACAGCGGCCATGTTACCACCGCTGGACACCGGCATGACGATAAAATCCAGCGGCTGGTAGTCTAATTGATCAAGGATTTCGTAGGCTACGGTTTTTTGACCTTCCACCCGGAAGGGGTTGTCGGAACT
>DURJ01000129.1 GCA_012837285.1 Bacillota bacterium | reverse complement strand
TGGTCATCAAATGGGCGGGAGACTTGTTTCGCGGAGTTATGGACGAGACAGCCGACGACATTATGTCCAAGATTATGCAGGATCGGTATACGGACAACTTACTGACGGGCTTGTCGGTGGCTAAAAAGTGCGGGTTCCAAAACCTAATGGAAGTGGAAATGCGTGCGGTTCAAGGAACCACCTTAGAGCGACCGCTGGGAAGCTCCTTAAAGATGTCTCCCTGGGAAGCGTTGTTACTTAATCCAGTCCACTTACACCGTTTTCCGGTAGAAAGCACTGAGCAGGTAACCATGGGGGTTACCGTCGGTCCCCAAGCGGAGCGCCCGCTAGAACTCGATATCCCTATTCTTATCGCCGGCATGTCCTATGGCGGTGCCCTCAGTGCCGCGGCCAAAATAGCCCTGGCCCGAGCCGCCAGTGCTCTGGGCACAGCCACTAATACCGGTGAAGCCGGGCTATTGCCGGAGGAGCGCAAAGAAGCGAGCAAGTTGATTGGGCAGTATAACCGCGGCGGGTATCTCAACCAGCCAGAAAAGTACAAGCGTGTGGACGCCATTGAAATTCAGCTAGGACAAGGAGCCCAAGCCAATGCGCCCCAGCGCACCCAAGTAAAATTTGTCGACGACAAGATGCGTGCGGTATTTGAGCTTAAAGAAGGGCAAGATTCCGTACTCAATTCGCGTATTCCCGGGATCAATACCGCCCAGGATTTCATCGAGACCGTCCGCCGGTTAAAAGCGGAAGTGGATGTCCCGGTAGGCATAAAGCTAGCGGCCACCCACCATTTAGAAAAAGAACTGGATGTGGCTGCCGACGCCGGCGTAGACTTTGTTTCCGTGGATGGGGCTGAAGGCGGTACTCACGGTAGCACACCCACACTCCAAGATGATGTCGGCCTGCCTTCCATCTACGCTATTGCCCGAGCCCGGCGCCATCTAAAACGACTGGGGCTGACTGGGAAAGTGTCACTGCTCGCCGGCGGCGGGCTGATTACCCCCGGGCAATTCCTAAAAGCACTGGCCCTGGGCGCCGATGCTGTTTACATCGGAACTGTGGCCATGTTGGCTTTAGTGGCTCAGCAGATTACCAAAGTAACCCCTGGTGAAACCCCTATGCAGTTAGTGCTACAGACAGGGCGTAACAAAAAAGAGTTTGATCTGGACCTGGGAACGCAGAATTTAGTGAACTTCCTTGTCCTGGCAGTGGAAGAAATGACAACGGTAATGGTCACCTTAGGCCATACGGCCCTAGATCAGCTTAGTACGACTGATTTGGTCTGCCTGGACCCTTTCTTAGCCCAAGCATTAGGAATACAATACGGCGGTATTGCGCCTGTGGAACAAGAGGCTTACTATGGTGCTCTGTTTGGTGGTTACTGGGCCGAGGAGAGCAAACAACCAGTATTGCAATAGCAAAAACGCCCGCTGTCAGGGTCCCTGGCAGCGGGCGCTCTGCGTTATTTACTCGCCTTCTAGAGTACGTACGTACCTGTCTTCTAGGGGAAGAACACGGTTCATAACAGCGGCAATTACAAAGATAACTACCAGGTTTGCCAGCCAGCGGGTTACGGAAAACGCTGTGCCTAAAGCCTTAGTTTCAAATAGAAACATAGGGATTTTAAGGGTCGACCAGGCGCCGATAAAAATCATAATGTTAAAGTAACTGGCACCCTTCTTGTACATCACTTCGGCCACAGGAAAAGCACCGTATAAGGGACCGGCGGCAGCGGCACCTAACAGGATACCGAGCAATGGACCGCGAACCCCGGCCTCGGGACCCAAGAACTGCATTACTGTCTCTTTGGGCACCCAGACATCCAACAGTCCCAGCAACAAAAACACCGGCGGCAATACACCCAACATTTCGGCAAAGTAGCTGGCTGTGTTCGTAAGCAGCCTGGCTGCTAGCTGGGGGAACACGGTCATAACAACCAGGTCTGCAGCCACCAGGATGAAAACAGGGAGGTAACGCCTTAGACCGCTGCTTTTGTTTCTCATGGGCTTACCACCTTCCCGATAATAAAGGCTACAATAAAGGCAAAAACGTAGTTAAGTCCGTTGCGCCAGACAACTGCTTTGCGGCCAAAGTACTTGGCTTCTAGCGGAGCAGTGGCCATGCCCACCGTCATCAAGGTAGAGATGAAGACTGCTGCCTGCATTACCCCGGCCCCCAACTCCATGAGCGATGCTGCCAGAGGGAAGGCCACAAAGCCGGGAATAAGGGTGATTGCCCCTACAACCGAGGTCACGAGCATACCTAAGAAACCAGAAGAGCGGCCAACAAGTCGCGAAACAAACTCCGGTGAGATAAAGGTAAACATAAGCCCGATAAACAGCAGCACAGCGGCAAACGACGGGAAAATGTTAAGAAAACTCCGCAGCCCCTTCATTACTGCTTGCTTAGTCTTGTTTTTGTCCTTAAACCACGAATAGCCGAGCCAACCCAAAGCTAACAGATAGAGCAGTAGGGTAAACATAAGGCACCTCGTTTCTTCAGTCGCTGAACATATCCTGATAACGAGCCAGAAATCTGTCTACATACCGGCGATTGCGCCTAATCGCCTCGGCCCAACAGTGAAGCAGCTCCACCCCGGCAGGAGTAACCCGATATTCCTTCCGGGCCGGTCCGGAACCGCCTGTTTCCCAACTAGACGTAACAAAGCCATTGTCTTCCAACCGGTTAAGGATACGATACGTTCCGCCGACATCCACTTCCGCCAAGCCGAACTCGCCCAGGCGCTCCAGCAAACCATAGCCGTGAGCTGGTTGTTCCAGCAGAAGAAACAGCAAACAAGTCTGAAGAAACCCAGCCGGACGAGTGGAAGTGCTAAACTGCTGGCAGACACAATTTGCGTCGTGACCGTTGCTGTTACTATGACATCCACACATAACCACAATATCCCCCTATATGATGGTATCATATACATGAAAATAATATTACAGCAAGAATAACTTGTCAATAGTATTTTTTGCTCTGCTGGGTATTGTCATGCGTAACTCGCCAACCTTCCGGGTAGGGACGCGACTCCGTGGCAGCCCATCCCCTTACACCGCACTACTTGTAGGAGCGGGCCTCCGTGCCCGCCCGTTTTTCATCCTGAGCAACCTGTTATTAAGGTAGAGGCCAGACGGCCTTGTTTGTGGTAATTGTCGAAAAACACAGCAGGATAAATGGCACTCTTTGGCGAAAAAGGGATTTATAGCTAAAAGAGAAGGTCCAAGAGTGGGAGTATTCGATCAGGGGGGGGAAACAAGAGTGAACAGAAGAGTTGAAACACTACCCCGTATACTGCTGCCCTTTGTCTTGTCGGTAATGTGTGGTGGCGGTTCGGTCTGGCTGCAGGCTAGATTTGGCACCGCCGGTTTTGGTGTGGCCCTGTTAATTGGGTTTTGGCTGGCTATTGCTATCGGGTTTGTGCAGCTAGATGCTTCCGGCCAACGACGTGCCCTGCGGCCAGTAATCGAGTATCTTCAAGCTCTGGCAGCCGGGGATACCTATGCCCTGTTTCCATCGGGATTAAAAGGCCCGGCAGTGCAGCTTGCTGAGCCGTTGCAAGAACTGGCCGAGCGATTACAGTTAGTTCTGGGAGAACTTCAAATAGCAGCCGATCAAATGCGCACGGCGTCCGGTCAATTGAATGTGGGCACTAACGAAGCACAAATGGCTATGAACCAAATAGCCCAAGTGGTGCAGGAAATAGCTCA
>DURJ01000128.1 GCA_012837285.1 Bacillota bacterium | reverse complement strand
TTTCTTCCCTATTAGTTACCGTAACAGTCGCGCCTTCTTCTGTAAGGTCTACTGTGGCCGGATCAGTACTAACCCACCTATATCCTGGCGGGATATCAGTTTCTTCGATTGTATACTCCCCAAGCTTTAAATTTTTAAGGACAACAGGCACACCCGGGACCACATTATCAATGGTATTCTCGTAGTCACCCGGGCCTGTAACAATAACCGTAAACACAGGAGATCCATTGCGGGGTCCGTTATTTCCGTTTACGCTCTCGATAACCTTTTTGATAGTCAGCGTACCCTTTCCTACCTTGAAATTATCCGTGAGATTAGGCTTGAATTCTTCATTCGGACTAATCCATACCTTATACTCTCCGCCTGGATTAGTAGTGTCTTTGTAACCCTTAGTTCCATCATCTGTTCCATCTTCACTTAAGATCTCCATCAAGTGATACCGTTTTACCATTCTGCCGTCTGATCCTACCTCAATCTTCTGACTCTCTGGGGTCATTCCTAATAACGTTTTCCCATCAGGCGTTGTTACCTTTACAAAATAGGAGCCTTCCGGTATTCCTTTGCCACTACCGCCATGGGGACCTCCATTAAGATAGACTTCTTCTTTAGAATCATAAATATTCTTATTTACATTCTTACCCTCTGAATCCGTAGTCCAAATTGCGCCTGCTAAGGATCCAACAGAACCTTGTGTTATTTCCATGGCGTCTATCGCCGGCTCTGCTTCATTGCCAAAGGCATAGGGTACGTTTACCAATCCAACGGCCAAGATAACAGCTACCATCAAGGCCAGCACTGAGAGTTTGCGTTTCACTGGCAACACCTCTTTCTTCTCTTTATTCACCGCTGTAACAATGTTTGGTTTTTACGCTAGTTTCTAATATCTACCCGTACTAGTAATTATTACCCGGCAAGCCATTTTACACCTTGCTTTGGTAGGAAACAAGTGATTTATAGCGAATTAGTAGAGGTAATTTGTTACAATTCATTGAACAGAATCGATGCGAGCAAGGAGCATATAGTATCGGCATTAAGTGTGGCGAAAGGGATGATCCTTGTGCAAAAAGAACAGCCATTCCCGAAACTGATAAATGATACTCAGGGACTTATTTTGGCCGATCAGTTAGAACTGGCCGACACTTTCTTTACTCGTTTGCGTGGTTTAATGTTTCGACCCCCTTTACTGCCCGGTTCTGCTCTTTGGCTGCGTCCCTGCAACGGTGTACATATGTGCTTTATGCGCTATCCCATCGATGTATTGTTCTTAGATCGTGATCTTACCGTGGTGCAGGTGGTAGAAAACCTGCAGCCCTGGCGGGCAGTTCCCTATGTTCCCCGGGCCGCCAGCGCGATAGAATTCGTCGCTGGGACACTAACGGGAAAGGTTTCTGTTGAAGACCAGGTTCGCATTATATGATGTGAAAACAGTGTCTTGTCAGGTTTCTATGAGTGCCATTAACAAGGTAGCTTGTCTCGTTAACAGGGAAGCGTTAAGCAGTCTCCTAATTACACTAAAACACCTTCATAATGCTGAGAAACGCCGGCCCCAAAATAACGATGAACAGCGCCGGCAGGATGAGAAAAATGGTGGGAAACAGCATCTTAATAGAAGCTTTCATAGCTTGCTCTTGAAACCGCTGTCGCTGCTTAACCCGCAGGGAATCCGACTGCACTCTGAGCACATTGCCGATACTGACGCCCAGCTGATCGGCCTGGATAATAGAACTGATAAAGGTAGTCAGGTCGGAAACTTCTGTGCGGGCGGTCAAATCGCGCAGCGCCGCTCGCCGCGTCCGTCCCAGCCGAATTTCATTCAGTGTAAGACCCAGTTCGTCGGCCAGCGGCCCTCTTATTTGTTCGGTGACGCGATGCAGGGCCATATCGAAACCTAGTCCTGCCTCGACGCTGACCACCAACAAGTCCAGTACACTGGGCAAGCTCCGGGAAATGGCCTGCTGGCGCTGGTTAATACGCCAGTCAAGATATACCAGGGGAAATATGGCTCCGGATGCTGCTGCCAGCACCACCGCCACTACCGAGCGTAAAAAAGGTAAATTGCTTTTCCAGACCACTACTGCCGTCAACACCGGCAGTACCACCGTAAGGAGCCCCAAGAGGCTAAGGAACCTAACCGGGTTGGTCCGCAAGGGAGGGCCGGCCACCACCAGGCGCTTATCTAAGGCGCCTTTCATTTGTTTGGGAGTAAGACGAGCCACTTGCTGCCCGATGTTTTCCAGCAACGGAAAGATGATGCGCTCACTGAAGGGTCTCCTCAACGCCTGGGCCGCATCCTCGGGAGTATCCGCCTTTAACCGTTCCAACCGGTTTATGAGCCGGCGCCGACGGCCGGTCAAGAGCTGCCCCAGCCCCAGTACTACCAGGAAAACCAGCAGCAGCGTAATAATCGCCGGTAGCATCTAATCACCCCTTATTTGCCCCTGTAAACCCTGGCTACAACTCAATATTTACAATCCGTCTGATGATAATCACGCCCAGGATCTGCATGGCCACAGCCATTATCAGCATCATCCTGCCCACCGGTTCGGTTATTAAAGGCAACATAAACTCAGGGTTAAACATAGTAACTAAGGCGGTAAACACCGGCGGCAAAGCGATGACAATTATGGCCGACAGTCGGCCTTGGGCAGTAAGCGCCCGCAGCTCGTTCTTGAGCCTGATTCGTTCCCGGATGGTGTGCGAAATCTTTTCCAGCACTTCAGCCAGATTACCGCCTACTTGCCGCTGAATGGTTATGGCCGTCACCACCAGCTCCATGTCTTCGGTCCCGATCCGGGCCGCCAAATCCTGCAGCGCCGTCTCCAGTGATACGCCCATCTTCACTTCTTTCAGCAGACGCTTAAATTCCGTGGCCATGGGCGGATCCGATTCCGAGGCCACAATGCCGGCCGCCTGCAAAAAGCTATATCCGGCCTTGAGGCTACTGGCAATGAGCTCCAGAGCCGGGACTGTCTGTTCGTCATAAGCACGCCGGCGCAAATACTTGGCCCGCCGCAAAAACAAATGCCAAGCATAAACCCCGGCCACACCCGCCAGCAGAGCCCACACAACCGGCTGACCAGCTATATAGATAATGATAAATAAGACCATACCGGTGATAAGCTCTCCAGCCAAAAATTCTTCCGGCCGAAGCAAAATGGCTGTCTGAGCCAGCTCGCGTTCCAAATAGGCCAGATATCTTTTGATTACTGTGAACCGGGCCAGGATAGAGCGCCTTCCCGCCGGCCGTTGCCCCTGGATTTCCTGCTCAAAATCCAACTGAGTCGACCCGGCATAACGCTCCAGCCGGTCCAGCAGCTTCCACCGACTTCGGCCCAGAAACTGCTGCACCCCCACCACCGCTAAGGACGCTCCCAGAAAACTGGTTACCAACATCGCCTGTAGCATCTCAGCTCACCACCCTGACACTGTCGGCCCGGGGTTGAAACACATCCAGCGGCAAATTGATGCCCTTGGCTCCAAACGAAGTAATACATTTCGGCACGATGCCAGTAGGCCGAAACCGCCCGTTCACCCGACCCTGTTCATCAAAGCCTTTTTGTTCGTAGACAAAGATATCTTGCAGGGTAATGGTGTCGCTCTCCATCCCCACCACTTCCGTCACTTGGGTGACCTTACGGGAACCGTCGAGAAACCGGCTGATTTGAACAACCAGGTTCACGGCGGAGGCAATCTGCTCGCGAATAGCCCGTACCGGTAAGTCCATCCCAGCCATGAGTACCATGGTCTCAATCCTAGACAGGGTGTCCCGGGGAGAATTGGCGTGTACAGTGGTGAGCGACCCATCGTGACCGGTGTTCATAGCCTGGAGCATATCCAGGGCTTCGCCGCCGCGCGCCTCCCCCACCACAATTCGGTCCGGGCGCATACGCAGGCTGTTGATAACCAAGTCACGAATGGTGACTTGTCCTTTCCCCTCGATATTGGCCGGACGCGATTCCAGGGAGACCACGTGCTCCTGCTGCAGTTTTAGTTCGGCCGCATCCTCAATAGTAACTATGCGTTCCTGGTGAGGAATAAAGGACGACAACACATTCAGCGTAGTGGTTTTCCCGGTGCCGGTCCCGCCGGAGACAATGATATTAAGCCGGCCTTCCACACAGGCTTTAAAAAAGAGTGCCATATGGGAGTTCAAGGTGCCGAACGAAATCAAGTCTTCCACTGTATACGGCTCCACCGAAAACTTGCGAATAGTAAGAGTAGGACCGTGTATAGCCAAAGGCGGTATAATGGCGTTCACCCTGGAACCGTCAGGCAACCGGGCGTCAACCATGGGCGATGTTTCGTCAATATGGCGGCCCAAAGGAGAAATTATCTTTTCAATCACATGGAGCACATGCTCGTCATCCCGAAAACGCACGTCGGTGGGATAGATCCGCCCTTTGCGCTCCACATATACCTGGTTCGGACCGTTCACCATTATTTCCGATACATCCGGATCGCGCACCAGCGGCTCAATAGGCCCCAAGCCCACAATCTCATTCATCACTTCCCGTATTAGCTGTTGGCGTTCGGCCCGGGACATAAACTTACCGTTTTCGGTCAGCACCGCTGTGGTAGCTTCCTGCACCTTGGTCTCCAGTTCCCGGTTCTGCTGCTGATTTAAAAGGTCGGGGCTGAAATCCGGTGCCAAGTCATTAACCACTCGGGCCAAGGCCTCGGTCTTGATGGTATCGAGGCTGTCATCAGGTGTGGTAATGTTCTCCACCGTCTTTTTGTTATTAATCTCCCGCTCGTGTTTAAATTTGCTCAGACGTTCCAGGCCGGTCATGACTTACTCCCCCCAAGAGCCAATTTTGCCGGTAGCACCCGCTTTTTACTTACGGGACCGAAAACCTTCTCGCCCTCGACTTTATCCTTCAAAGTCCGCAACCCTTGACCGATACGGGAATTGGGATGAGTCATCACCAATGGGATCCCCTGATTGATACTGGGAACCACTACGTTCTCTTCGCTGGGCAACGATTCCCACACTGGCATCCCCAGGGTTTGCTCGATGTCGGTAAGCTTAATGCCGCCTTCCCGCCCTACTTTGTTTAGGAGAATCCGCACTTTTTCTTTCATGCCCATGGTTTCCAGCGTATCCAGGCAGGAGCGCATGTTCTTTACTGAGAAAATCTCCACGTTGCCCACCAGCAAAATAAGTCCCGATAGCTGCAGCGCCGCCTGGATAGTCTCATGGAAGTAGTTAGGGGCATCCACCACCACATAATCGTATTCCTCTCGGAGTAGACGCAGCATCTTCTCCACATGCTGGGGCGCAATCAGCTTGCCGTAAGCCGGGTTGCTGGGCGCACAAAGGACCATCACACCGGAATTGTGCCGCACTAAATAGCTTTCCAGCAGATCTATGTCCAGCCGGTTGATCTCATCAGCCAGCTCCACAATACTGCGCCGCGGAACCACATCCAGCGCCAGAGCTGCATCCCCGCTTTCCAAATCCAGATCCACCAGCGCCGTTTTCTTCCCCGATTTAGATAGCAGCACCGCCAGGTTGGCGGCAATGGTGGTTTTGCCCACCCCGCCTTTGGTGCTGAACACGGAGGTAATCCGGCCCCCGTTATTCAAGACGGTCTTCTCTTCCTCCACTTTTGGCTGCGCAGCCTCATAGGCGGTATAGACAGCGGTTATAAGCTCTTCCGTATCGATCGGGGTACCTACCAACTCCTTAACCCCGGAGCGCAAAGCCAGCTTGTAGGCTTCTCCGTCCAGCCGGTCCACAACTTTTATCACCGCCATCTCCGGTGCCTCGGCCACCAGTCGGCCGGCAGTCTGCCAGGCTTCTTCCCCGTCACCGGAACAACCCACCACCGCTACCTGAACCCGGGCGGCAATCAAATCTGATCTGCCATCAGGATCGGTTTTAACCAAAACGGCAATATCGCGCACTATGGCCAACAAGCGCCCCAGGTCTTCGCGCTCCTTTTCATTTGCAGCTACTACTCCCACTCGAATCCGTTCCAACATATTTGCCGGCCTCCCTTTTTTATCTGACCGGTGCCAAGCTGCCGTCAGTTATAGTTCCCAGGTTCAAGATGCGCCGATCCAAGGGCGAACGCAGGGCCAGTTTCAGCGAGCCTACTTTTTCCGCCAGGGTTAGGTGCTGCACTTTAGCTGGCTCCAGGGCCAGGGTAATGGTCCTAAATCCGCCTTCTTTAGTGTCTATTTTTACGCCAGGGTCGGTGGTCTGTCCCACCGCCAGGATTTCCACATCTTGCAGCAAGGTGATGGTACGCGTCTCTTCCCGTCCGCCGGCGCCCACTTCCGCACTCCAAGTGGTGAGCACATCCACACGATCGCCTACCCGGATAAGGTTGCCCACGGCAATAACCTCATCCACCGCCACCGCCACCGCTCGCATATTATCCGGTACCAGGAAAGCCAAGGCCGCATCTTTTTCCCCGTGAAAGACTCTACTCTTGGGAATCTGCTCCCCGGGTACAATCTCTGCCTTGCTGATACCCCCTACCACGTCTTTCGTGTCCCGAAAAGCGCTGGGCAGGATATATTCCGCCGGTATCTTCTTTATCTCCACCATCTCTGCCGTCACACTCACGTGCGCAGGGATCGTCCGGAGCGCCACCACCACCGGCTGCAGCCTTGCTTTCGTCTCGTATTGCGCCTCCATCTTCTTGGTATACATGTAGACTAAGGAAGCCGCGATAAGACCGAAAATAAGAGCCACTATGATAACCTTGCGGCTAATATTGCGCATGAATACCTAACCCCCTCAGTTCTTAACCAGCTTGTAACTCCAGATGCCCCCGGTTTCAACAGATTCGTCCCTGCCCTCACTGGTTAGCCCAGTGAATATGCCTTTAACGTGGGTTTGCCACTTTTCTTTACCTTCTTCATCTATGGCTTTGACTTCCTTTACTTCAGTTATTCTTACACTGGCAAAACCCCGTACTGTCACATCAGTACAGCCCTGTACTTTTGAAAAATCCACAATAGGAACCAGCACGGTATCACCCACACGGTCACTTAGCCCTTGTTCGGTTGGGCCGATCATATTACCCGGTTCAGTAGGGATTATGTCACCCTCGTACATTGATTCTGGATAACCATTCTTACAATGTTCGCGATATTCATTGGCCCCTTCGCCCTTCGGGCCAAAATCTAAGCAGTAAAAATTGCCCTTTATGTTCATGTTTCCAAGTACCTTGAGAACTACTTCTGTATTTATTTTGTCTTCGGTAGCCCAACTGGTATCTAGACCTAATGGAATTAAATTGCCTTTACTGTGAACCCCTTTTGCCCGCCAAGCTCGCGCAATTGACTGAGCACCCACGTCCACTGAGAAGAGTTTAAGAACACGGGCAAAATAGAGATCTGTAGGACGCGAACTGGAAACACGGATGCGAGCGTCATGAGCCGTAGACCCTGGGAGAACTTCCGCCTTGGCACCGGAATCCCCATTGGCGCCGGCAACTGTCTCGGCAGCGGCCTTAGCTTTATTCTCGGGTAATGCCTCGCCCTCAAGAGACCCCCTAATAAATGCCGTTGCACCGGCCAACGCGGCTGCGTCCATGGAATGTTGAAGGTCGGCCCGCTGGGCATACAAACGGCCCACATCGATGGTTAGGGCTGCCATACCGATGAAAGCCACCAGCATCAAAGCTACTAACGGGGCTACTACACCGTGCTCCTCCCTAAACAAACGGTTTAGTCTTGTTCTCATCAATTTAGCCACCTTCCTTTGCAGATGGTCGCTATTCCAAAGCCATGACAACCTTACTGGACATGGATACCGAGTTTGCTCCGATTACAGAAACCATAAGAGGGGTCAGTAGTTCGCAACTGTAATTGGCCGTAACCTTGAGCTGGGTACCGAAGGGCTCGGAGTTCCAAGGTGCATCAGTATCATCCAAGGAGCCCGGAGTGGAAATCACATAGTTTTTGTTGGTACCTGCACACACCACGTCAAAATTCAGTTTGGTTGAGTTTAAGCCCACCGCACTTTCCTCAGCCTTGTCAAACACTTCCTTCTCACTATGCCGGACGATGGCATAGCGAGCCGTCTCCCGGGCCACGGTGGATACGGTGACATAGGCATGAAATACCCGGCCGAAATCAAACATCCCCATGAGAATAAGCAGAAGTACCGGAGCAATTAGGGCAAACTCCACCATGGTCTGCCCGCGCGTGTCTTTCTTTAACCGCCGCAGCCAAAACTGCATACCCTCACCCCCATACGAGAACTGCCAACGTACCTACCGAGATCGCTACACCGTAAGGTAGACCGATGCCCCCAGCCGGGAAGGGCGGCACCTCCAGCTTAAGCTGTCCCCGGGTAATTACCTTATAGAAAAGGGCTTTTAGAGCTGGAACACTCCATTTTAAACAAGCCCATAGTTTTCCCCGCCAGATAATAGCCATGAGCGCTAACGCTCCACCGGCAAACGCGGAACCGATGAAGGCCCGGAACACAAATTCCGCACCCTTTAGAGCTCCCACTGCTCCCAGCAACTTCACATCTCCCGCGCCCATGCCGCCCAGGGCAAAAGGAATAAACAGGAGCCCAAGGCCAAGCAGCAGCCCCAAGGCACTGTCTTTAATGCCAACCAAGCCGCTGTTAAAGCCGTATATAACAAACCCCAACCCCATGGCCGAAAACGTCAGCCAGTTGGGGATCTTTTTCGTAGTTAAATCGGAAATGCAGGATAGTAGAAGTGCTGGAACTAATAGTAAATTAGCCAACATCACATCACCTCGTTGTTCCACTTTGCGGAACGACACAGGGGTCGTTCCCTACGAGGGTTACCACAAAGGTACGCCTTACACACCGTAATATTGTGTTCGCTCCCATGATTTCACCTCTTAATAACGGAATACCTTATTGAAAAATGAGGGGTAGAAAGCAAAGTTCGCTATTGATATATTTGTAAAAGGTCCTTGCTTTTCTACCCCTCTGATGCTTGACGTGCTGGTACTGTAATGGCTCTATAGGTTACAGATTCTATCATTTAGTGCGCATCCCAAGAGAAAGCTGATAAAGTCACCTAACTATCCAAACGCGCTACTTGAAAATCCTCAAAGAAGTCTATAACACCTGTTTCCGCTCTGCACTATCTAGTTTTGTCTCTCTAGGGTTAGCCACCGGATAATACCAGTTTGCTCTTTATTGCATTAAACACCGCCATAATGTTCGTCCCTATGTCGGTCAGCGCCCCAATCACAACCACTGCTATAAGCACTAAAATCAATGCATACTCGGCCATGGTCTGCCCTTCTTCTTCCCGCACCAGTTTCTTTACTAAAGTCAACATTCTTTAATCCCCTTTCGAAGTTTATTTTTCTTCCTTACCCTTTGCCCGCCGGTCCCCCTGTCTTCTCCTGGCAACTCCCCCCTTCGTTTCCACTCTCTTGGTTTGCCCCTATATTGCTAACTATCAGATAACTACTCAGACTGCTCAACCTGCCCGGCGGTTATGGAAACGCTGCACTTACTGTTTCCACTTTAGCTTTAATGGCTTCTCCCACAGCGCTGAGAGTTCCGATTACCGCCAGCGCCACAAGCATCAAAATAAATGCATACTCGGCCATGGTCTGCCCTTCGGTTTCTCGGATCAGTTTTCGGACCAATGTCAGCATGCTGGAATCCTCCTTCACCCTCCCGGTTACCTTAGATATTTGCTATGAAGGCCCTGCTCCGTTGTCATCCTGCCTGCCCAGCCTGCCCAGAGCGTAGCGTGGGGAGCGAAGCGGAGGGAGGGCTTTGCCCAAGGATCCTTAAGATTCTTCAGTCGCTGCGCTCCTTCAGAATGACGGAAAACGGGGCTCCTTCTGACGATGACGGGAAACGGGCTCTCTCTGGATCACGGGAAACGAGTTCGCTCCTTCATAATGACGGGAAACGAGTTCGTTCCTTCATAATGACAGGAAATGATTTCAATTCACTGTCCCTCTACTTTACGACTGAGCCTTTCCGGGGCGCTCTTTTCCCAAGACCTAAGGGTGGTTAATCGTCCTTTATTCTGCAGTGCTTCGGTTAGTAGGGAGACCAGTTCCAGGAAACTCCTAAAGTGTACGGTTTTGTCTTCATCTATCCACTGGACCATCCCCTGAGTGCTGGAGTTCTGGGTATACATGATTTTCACCAGAAAAGTGGCGCTGCCCAGGACTGAGGCTGGGAATATCATCTCTTCGCACTGTTCGTTCATGGGTGGCTCCCTCCTTTGCGTACAGGGTGCGTATTCCGGCTATGTGCCGCTACCTTGGTTCCAGTTGCTTCAAGTACACTAGAGCGCAGTTATATCTACCGTATAAACCAGTTATATCTGAATTACATGAGCGTTATATTTTTGTACAAGTGAGTCACAACTCAGTTACAACAGACAATTCCCCCTGTAAACAGCAAAAACGGGCCTGCTTTGAGAACAGATCTCAAAGCAAGCCCGTTTGCAAACTGCGGCTGCCAGTCCTTATGAGATGGTACTGTGGCATCGCTTGCGGGCCGACACAGGGGTCGGCCCCTACGCCCGGGCACCGTGGGCAGTATCACGTGGGGGGTCGGCCCCTACGCTCGAGCACGGTGGGAACAGCTAGAAAGGTAACAACCGTAATTGCCCGCCTAGGTCTGTGCCCTGGGGGCTTCCAGGGACGTTGGCCCAGGCCGGTTCGATCCCGGTCCGACAAACAGCGGCCGCTGTTTCATCTACCGGTATCAACCGTTCTTGCCCGCTTAAGGTGCGGCGAAAGACTAAGCTGTAAAGGACGTTAAATTCGCGCATAATCTCTGTTTGGCGATGGGCGGTTACGCAAAACAGCTGAGTTTTGGTCTGTTTGGCCACGGCCATAACAATCTCCAAAATATGCCCGCTGGAGGCGCCGCCAAACGGATTATCGGCAATAATCACGCTGCTGTCCTGCCCGGGACTCAGTTTTTGCCGTAGGTGATACATGAGGACCACGAACACAGCAAAGCGAGCGGCATAGCGTTGTCCCTCGGACCAATTGACCAAGGTATCCCAGCTATGATAGTCGCCGGCGGTATAAGGTTGCTCATCGGAACGAGGTTTTAGCACCCGAAAGCGGATCCTGTCCAGCGGAACCAGTTGGCCCACCAACGCCGAAGATCGTACCGCCTGGGCTAATCCTTGCCGATAAACTTCTTCGTCGGTGCCGGTCTGCTTTTGCTCCACCGCTTGAGCAATAACCTGTTCTAAATACCGCTTGATTCTTTCTTGGCCGTCAGCTGGATCGGGGCGGGTAAAGTCCACTTTGACCAGGGCCACGTTGGCACCCCGCAACCTTACTCTGGACGAGGACTGTAATTCCTGCAGTTGCTGGAGAATACCGTCGGCTTGGCGAAACGCTCGCTCTACCATCTCGGCCAGGACGCGATCGGCATCGTCCAGCCGGCGGTTCGCTTCTGCCTGCACTCGGCCAATTACTGCCTCCACATGCGTTAGGCTGGCCTTCACTTTATCTAACTGCTGTTCCCAGCCCGGTTGGCGGCTGGTGGCTTTGAGCTGATTAAAGAAATGATTGATGTGCACATTAGCCAGGACTTGAAGCCCCGTCCCCATAGCCTCCACCGCCTCTAACCAGCGCCGAGAACAGGTGGCCGTCTGCTCCTTAGCCTGTTCTCGTTTGCCCAACAACGACTGCACAGTCTGAATTGGGGCCTTCAGTGAACACCTCAGTTTATCCTGTTCCCGGCTAAAGTCCCAGGGGGAGACATGGGTTTCAGCCACACCGGAAGCCATCAAGCTCTCTTGGGCTATTTGATAATTACGTCGGAGCTCCTGGATGAACCCGCGCTGGTCAGCCAGTTTATTCAAATCCGCTTGGACTCCCTGGCGCTCTGTCAGGAGCTCTGTCCGGTACTCATGAAGATCAATTTCCGGTGACTGCACCGGCGTGCGGTCATACTCTCTGAGAATCCGTTCTCTTTCGGCTTCATGGGCACCGGCCGCTTTATCCACTAAGCTTTGGGCCACATTTCTAAGAGCTTCAGCTTCTTGTAGCTCCCCACTTAGATTTTGAGCCCGTTCCCGCCACCACTGCTCTTCGGCCTCGGTGACAACCGGAAGTCCGGCTATTATTTCTTCGGCTACTCCTGTATCTTTGATCTGTTGGTTCAAGTTCTTAATGTCAGCCTGATACTCTTGTAGCCGGCGTCTGATGTCAGCCAAATCAGCCGCCTCTCTATCCAGAGACTTGAGCTTAGCGCGAAGAGTATTCGCTTCGTTATTGTAGTCAGCCCATTCTATTGGGTGGCTAGGGCCAGCAACGGTGTCCGCCGACCAGATGGCGCCGCTGGCGTGGGCGGCAAACAGTTCGGTTTCGTCTTGCCGTAGCTGGTCCCACTGAGTGCCCAGCAGTTGGAATCGATCCCGAAGTGCAGCCGCCTGCTCAGCCAGCCGCTGCTCTTGTATCTCCAAATCTACGATCTTCTCGTTGATCTCTGCTTCCTGGCTGTTAAGCCGGGCTATTTGCTGGGCCCGCGCTTGGTTTCGGCCCCACGCCCGCTGATAATTATCCAGCTCCGTAAGCAGGTTTGACCACGCGCTCAATCGTTCGCGGGCCTGTTCCCCGGCCTGCTTTACTTTCTCCTGTTGGCGCTCCAGCTCTTCTACTTCGGCTGCCAGCCGGTGGCCGGTGTCCTGCGTTTTTTGCCAAGCGGCAGTGGCTTGCTTACGGGCTGCCTCCCATTGTTCATCAGTGTGGTAAGGGAAACTGCGCTGTAATTGGGTTAGCTTGTCGGCGGCTTGCCGACAGTGCTGACTTTTGCCCCGGACTTCACCTAATTGGCGTTCTAAATCCTGTACCTGTCCGGCAATAGCAGCTAATACCTCACTGATCTGGGCCGGATAAACGAAGAGGTGTAACCCTTGGTGCTGGACAAAGTGTAAGCCGATATCCAGCTCGGAAGACAGGTTTAACGTTTGCCGGGCCACCAGTGGTACAGCAGCGCTCAGATCTTCCTTGATCTTGGGCCGGCGCTGCATGAACCGCAGCAACTGTTCTTCCTCGGCGATGAGAGCATAGGGAAGCCAGGGAAAACGGGCTACATATTCTTCGCGCCGGGCATCATCGTTCAATTGTTGGAGCCAAGCAGTACCCAGGATAGTAGGTAAACCTTGCTTGGTTAGGGCCGCCTGCAATTTCGCTGTGTCCGTATTAGGGCAGATGGCACCGTCATCAGCCCCCAGCAATACCTGCCGCTGCTTCAGTTGAGCCCGCTCCAGTTCCAAGCGAGTTCTGTCCGCTTCTAATTGCTCGGCATACTTTAGTAAAGGCAGCTTTAGAGCGTAGGGCTCTGCCGCATGATCCGGCCGGGACATTCCTATTAGGGCCAACAGTTCCCGGATGGATAAGAGCTCTTCCTTCCAGCTATCACAATCCTGCGAAATCTGCTTCAGCTCCCGCCCCAGCTCCCCTTCTTGAGCCTTCAGTTGCTGTATCTGAGTCCGCAGGGCTGTAATCTTCTCTTGGGCCGTATTATAAGCCGTTTGAGCCCGATGCCGGGCTGTCTCTGCTTGGGCCTGCTGGGCGTTAACCCAGGCAATCGCCGGCTCAGGCCTGATTAAGTCTTCCCCCCAACCGGCCGCAGTAAGCTTGGCCGCCGCTTCCAGCCGCTGAAGATCAAACTCCTCCCCTTGGCCGCGCAGCTTCTCCCGCTCCAGCCGCCGGTGGTCCCGCTCCTGGATTAGGTTTTTCTTTTCTTCGCTGCTGGCTCTTTGGGACTCCTCTGTGCGGCCCAGCTCAGCTGTTACCGTTTCCAGCTTGGTCTTTAAGTCCTTAGTCAAGCCTTGGTGCCAGGGCCACAGTTTTGTCCCCAGCTCCCTTATCTCCTCGGCTTGCACCTCTCGCCCCTTGAGCATTGTCTGCTCCTGTTCTTGCTCTTCCCTAAGCCGCGCCTTCTTTTCTTGGCTCAGTTCCCATAAGCGCCGTGCTTGGCAGCGCCGATATTTATCAGCAGCGGCCTGATACTCTGTTTGCACCGCCCGTACCTTGGTTTCTTCTGCCTGTAGCTTCCGCTCATATTGTTCCAACTGCCGCCGCTTTTCCTCCACTATAATACTGGCCAGCTTAAACTGGATTCCCTGGATAAGATTGCCGGTTTGCTTCATGGTTTCCGCCAAGTCGGCGTCCTCGGCCTCAAGCTGCCCCGTTCCCCGAGCCAAAGTAGCCAGTAGCGCTGCCAACGCCTGCTCGGCTTCAGCTTCTTGTTCCTGGGCTGTCTCCACTTCCTGCAAAGCTGAACTTAGATCCGGCAACCGCTCCACCAATTGGCCCAGGGCGTGGCAATTGGCTTTGAGCTCCGGTAAGGTGATAAGCTCCTTGGCCACTTGCTCAAAAGCCTGTGTTAAAGCATCGGTTTCGTCCTGGCGACGACCGAGAACACTGTCCAGAGCGGGAATAAGGAGCCGGTCCAGTAGCTGCGGCGTCTTACTGCAAGCCTCAAAGAACTTGCCTACCCCGCCTTCGGACGAGTTGGTGGTGAGGACATGCTCCCATTCTTCCGGATCAATATTAAAGGTCTTGAGTTCCCGCCGGTAATCCTGACGGCGGTCGGCACTGAAGGTGCGCACCTGCCCGGCGGCTGTTCGGAGCAGCCTGCGCAGCTGTTGGTAGTTTAGCGTGCGCCCGTCTTCGCCCACCAAAGGGAAATTGTCCAGGTCCCAGGGATTGCGCTGGCTGTATTCAGTGAGATACATAAAATAGTCCAGCTCCCGGTTACCGCTGCCCAGACTCTCGGCGAAGCAAAACCCGGTGAGTACATACTGTGGCGGATCCGTATCCAGCAGCCACTCCACCAACACGTGGCCGGTAAATGAATTCTCGGCTACCAGGGTAGCCAAGCGGCGCTTCTGGAGGGAAACGTTGGGAATCACTGTTTGGGCCATCAATTGCAGTAGCAAGGTTTTGCCGCCGCCGTTTTGTAAGATCAACAGGCCATCGTGTCCGCCCAGGTTTAAGCTGAGGTTGTCAAAAACACGGTTTCCTTTGTCATAGAGCACGTTATGGACGCGCACCCGGTTAATCCGCGGCATCTTCGTCACCCCCTGCTGCGGACGGGAGGTCCGTCTCGGACTGAAGAAGCTCTAAAATAATGTTCTTGCGATCCGCGTGGTTGTAATAATGAGCCACCATACTGCTTAGCCGCGGCAGCGGGAACACCTGGCGATCGTCATAGAGTAGCACCAGTTGATGCCGGGCTAGGAAATCTAAGGTCTTAAGGAGAAAAGCCCAGCAGGAAATAGTCCCGCGATGACGCACAGCATCTACCTTCTGGAGGGGCAAATCGGCCCAGAATTGAGCCGGTTCCTCTATGTTCATCCGAGTCTCATCTTCTAACCGCTCCAAGTCTTCTGCGGCAGTTAAAACAGCAAAATTATGCGATACCAAGCCTTCTAACTCGGCCACGGTAATATACTCTCGCGCCGGACCGGTGCTATCGTCGCTGCTGTAGATGGCGGCGATGAGGGTCAAAATAATAAAGGAACAAGTGTAGAGCTCGGTGTTGTTTTGCAGGCCCAATTCTTGGCGAAGTTCGGCGTTGGAATAATTAAATACACTCTCATCGTTGATTCCCGCTGTCAGGTAAAACTCATCGCCGGCTCGAAGGAGATGAAGGCCGAAAACAGGCTCCATAATCTCCTGCCACAAGTTAAGCGCATCTGGATCCTGCTGCAACCGTAGCATCAGGCTAGGATTATTGTCTCGATTAACCACCGGCTCTTTTAGCAACTCCCGCAGCAATGTCAGGGCGGTAGTTACCGTATCAGCGCTATACTGCATGGTAGTCACCTCTGGTCAAGATAAAATCCGATACTTTAATTTCAAATGGCAGCGTCACCGCTTCATCCCTAGCCCCTACCTTGACTACCCCCAGCCGGGCTAAAGCCTCGTTTTCCGTCAAGACTTGATAAAGGGCATATTCGGCCGGGTCATTGCCGGCCGGCGTATAATCCCACGGTAAGAACGCGGCAATTTCCTCGGCCTGATGCAGCAGCAGCAACAGATGAGCCAAGGCGGCCACCTCTTCTTGTTGCCAGAAAGACCAGTCTTGTTGCGTAACTATCTGACTCATAGATACGGTTGTGGCCTGAATTAAGGGCTCAAGTAACAAGTGAAAGCAACGCTTGAGCACCGTCAGGGTCCGCTGCTGCTGTTTCTCTTCGGCCTCCTCCAGGGTCCGGAGATATTCTTCGTCCAGTTCCTCCATCAAATCTTCTGCTGGCCGCTCGTATTCCCGCCGCAGCAAAGTCTGGGGCCCAACACAAAACGACAGGCTAAATACCCTGGGGCAGAACGGACGCAACAGCGGCAATACTGCTGTCCGCGTCAGCACCCAGCCCGGCGGACGTTGGCGCAGTACCTCTGCTTGTAACTCTTTTTCCAGGTGAAAGCGCACGGTCAGGGTACTGCGTAAACTGGCTGCTAAAGCATCGCTTACCAAAACATTGAGGGTCAGCTGGCGCGTAAACAAGCGCAAATGCTGCTGAGCCACTTCCTGCAATCTACGGTCTAAACGATCCACTGCCTGTAAGCGTTCGAGTGCCCCTTGTTTGGCCGCTAAATTGGCCCTGGTCTCCCGCACCAAAGCGATGAGGTTGTTAAACGTCTCCCCTTCCCGCTCAAGCTGTTCGGACATGTGTCGTAGCAGCCGGTGGTAATCCGATCCCTGTAAGGCTTCCACCACATTGCGGCGAATCTCTTCTCGCAGCGCATCCACCTGCTGCTCCATGGAGGTGACAGCCAACCCCAATTCGTTCACTGTCTGAATTGCCTCTTCAAACGTACCGCGGCGAATTTGCTGATCTAGATATAGCTGCATCACGGAAAACTGCAGGTCCCGATAAATTTCCCGCGATTTAAACAACAAGTCCAGCCCCTGGGCGGTGAGTCTAAGGCCGATGGTGTCTTGTTCCGGTAGCGGGTGCTGCTCCAGCAGCCGAAACTTAACTTCATGATCCATCCCGTCCACAGGACTGCGATAAGGGTAGACGAAAGGCCGTCCCTGGTTACTGAGCTCATCCAACAGCTTTTGTGTCAGCGAAGCGGCTTCTGTGTAAGTCAACTGTTGCTTCGTTAAAGCAGGGAACAGAAAACGGACGAATCCTTGCGCATCTTCGTAAGTGCAAGGCTCATAGTGCAACATTTTTTCCAACACAAACAGGAGTAGGCAGATGCCCAATTCCAAGCCATGATAGTCCCGTAAGCTATGCTTGTTTTGCAGTTCATAAAGAGGAAAAGCGGCCAGAAGAGGCATCATTCGTTGATCGAATTCGGCCAGTTCCGGCTTGGTTGTGGGTGCTAGGTTGCCGGCGATGTTTAAGGCCGGAAACAGGTCGGCCATAACCTCACCTCCCCTAAAGCAGCCCAGCGGCTGGCCAGCAGTGCTTCCTGAGGGATAATCCTTCCCTGCTCCCATAAAGCAAACACCTGATCGCTAAGCCCGGCTGCGCAGGGGACAAAAAAGGGCAGCAGCGTTTTTTTCTTGATTCGAGACTGGTCGCGCTTAAGCAGCCGGCTGCAGCCGGTGGCCAAAAGTTGCCGATACAAGGGTTCGGCCGGATAGAAGGTAACACGGTCGTATTCCTGGCCTGTGCCGGCAGTGATGAGTTTGGCTGCAATGGCAATCCCTTCCGGATCCAGGTCACCGAAGTAAAAAAGGCGCGCCTTATCACCTGGCTGCAGACATTCGTAAATAAAAGGCCAGCTATGGAGAATCTTCTTACCTTCACCGTAAATAAGCAGTTGGATCGGGGGATCCACTGCTAGTTTGCCGCGGCTAAGCAGTTGTTGCCAAGAATGAAAGGTGTCTTTGTTCTCGATAATTAAGCCGTATGTAAACCGATCCCGGCTGGTTTGTCCGCTGGACCAATAGAAAAAAGGCTCCGGTGCCGGCTGACAATGCAGATCGGAACAACTAAGACCCAACCGGGTCAAAAGCTTACTCCCAGCGGACGAAGCCAGGAACTTCTCGTCCCCGGAGAGCTGAAACGAACGCTCGTTTACTGTATCCCAAATCTCCGGTGGGCTGGCTTCACTAGCCAGCAAATAGGCATCCATGGCGCGCACAATTTCCCGCACCGGCGGATACTCTTGGGGATGGGACAGAAAGTAACTGAGATTCAACGACGAGCGGTAAGTGGTCAGCAATTCTTTGATCAGGGGGCTATGGTCTTGCGCTGAAGTCTCCACTTTGCGATAGCGCAAGTATAAAGGAGGCCGGCGGCCATTGTCCCCAGCGGCTTTAACCGGTCTGAGAACGCCCGCGGCTACCAGCGTCGACAGAGCCTGGGCGAAAGCTTCATACCCGCCCCCAGTGTGAAAGGCGGCACCAAGATTGCGGCTCACCGGTTCCTGGATATCCGCCGCTAAATCTAATACTTTTCGCGGACAAGCAGCCACGGCTCGTTTAATCTCAGTTAGCATTTAACCCTACTCTCCTTCCCCAGGCACTTATGGTATTCTCGCCGGAAGGTTTTATTCCTGCCTCCAATTG
>DURJ01000127.1 GCA_012837285.1 Bacillota bacterium | reverse complement strand
TATCTGACGGCAGTATTAAATACTGGGATGAAGCTGATACAGCCTCGACCCGAACTATCAGTGTTGATAAGATTAAAAAACGTATATACGTGGCTATATATGACACTGAAGAAGAAGATATTGCTATAACACGTGATGTTACAGATCATGCCACCCCTGAATACACCATTTATTCGTTTGATTATAATTTAGGCGATAAGCGGGAAATGTTACACGAGGCCAATATGGCAATTCAAGCGCTTTACGCCATGGATAACCGGTTGCTGTATCGTGCGGATGATACGATATCACCGTTGCCGGACACAACTACTATATCTGAAGTAATTGATTTAAATGATATGAAGGTGTTGTTTCAATCAGATACGCAATTTCCGCAGCGGGGCAGTTTCACGCGAGACAAGAAGGGTGTTTATATGTTAGAAACTATCGGTGAGGATGAAGGAATATACTACTATGATTTTGAGACACGGGAATACACACCGATAATTAAAAGTGATTTTGGGTCCGTTGCAAATTTTCAACTCATGTATCAAGATGAAAAATCACGTTAGTGTAAGTGCAAGCGGATGTGGCCAATGAATGTCGATGTAATAGTAAGCACTTGGCCCAAACAGCTCATCTTTTTGCAAGGTGGGCTTTATTTGATGTTTGCCGGCAAGGGCGGGGTTTCATGATACGAATATATTGAAACAGATCCTGTCTATATAAGTGAGGGCCTTTCAATTTACCATAAAGGTGGGACGTAGATGGAGGACGTACAAATTATTGGGCTATACAGTGCTCGTGCCGAGACTGCCATCAGGGAGACCGACGCCAAATACGGGCGGATGCTCCATGGGATTGCGTTTAATATCCTCTCCAATTATGAGGACAGTGAAGAAATCGTAAACGATACATACCGTAAGGCCTGGGACGCAATTCCTCCGGCAAAGCCAAACTTTCTTGGTGCGTACCTTGGGCGCATTACCCGCAATCTTTCTATCAATCGCTGGCATGAACAAAGAGCCAAAAAACGATACAATGGCGCTGAACTTCTACTGTCGGAGCTCGGTGACTGCGTGCCAGATTCTGATACTGTAGAAGGTAAAGTAGAAATAAAGGAATTGATACGGACAATTAACCGCTGGTTGGATACCTTACCTGTAGCCAGCCGCGTTCTATTTATGCGGCGTTATTGGTTTGGAGATGCGGTGAATCAACTAGCCGAGGAATGCGCAACTTCGTCCAATAGACTGGCGGGGCACTTGTACCGTTTACGACAAAGCCTGAAACGGGCACTGGAACTGGAGGGAATTTGGCTATGAGAGAAAAGAAAATCTTCGATGCTTTGACCGAGGTGCGTGAAGAATACATTGAAGAAGCAAGAACAACAAGGCTCCAACAGCAGTTCTCACCTTGGAGGAAATGGTCAGCTGTTGCTGCTTGCGCACTGGTAGCCATTGGCATCGGTGGAGCACTTATGCTGCAAAGCCGGCTCCCTTTTGCTGGCAATGCGGGAAGCGGTGGTATCGGACATGGCGACAGCAGTATCTTCATGTCCTATGCAGGGCCAGTTTTTCCTTTGACCTTAAATAAGGCGGACGATAAAATAACCGCTATCCGTAACATCACTTACGATTTTTCCCTTCCTGCTGAGGATAGTGTTCGGGTCTGGGGTTCCAATGTAGCAGACAGCTATACCCTTAGCAATTACGCCTCGGAAGAAAAAACCGTACGAGCAATTTATCCATTTGCCGGAAGTTTTGATGAGCTTAAGGAACAGATGCCTGTTATTACCGCAAACGGACACCAAGTGGCACCGGTACTATATGCAGGCGGCTATTGCGGGGGGTTTACTGGTGTTTATGGCGCCGAGGATTCAAATGGAAGTGCCAACATCTTACAACTAAACAGCTGGGAAGGTTATAAAGCACTGTTAGAAGACGGCAGTTATAAAGATAATGCCTACGCACTCTACCCTGCTTTGCCCCAGCAGGTAACCGTGTATACCTTTGCCGATTTTAGAGCACCCGAACAGTATGATGCCGCCACACAAGCCATATCCTTTACCATTGATCCCGACAAAACTACCATATTGCAGTATGGCTTCGAAGGCGCGGAAATTGGCGATGATGGTTTTCGCAGATACAGCTATTTTGTGCCGCATAAACATAAGAGGCACAGAGGGACAAAAATGTTAATTATAATGGGCGATGACATTACAGACTACAGCTTGCAGGGATACAAAAACGGCGCCTGTGAACAGGGCAACGAACTCGAGGGTGTGTCGACATCTATCACCCGGACCCAGCGGGTTTTGTCAGATGTGATGGGTGAGCTCATTGCTGATTTCTTTGCTCAATATGGTGGCGGCAACTCGCTGGTCGTACCCCAAGAGATGTTTCTTGGGGCTGTTTCAGAGTTTATGTATCAATACGGCCCGCTGTCCGAATCGGTCCGTGACCGTTACCAATACGGGATGTTAGAGGATATAATCCAAGAGACTAGAAGTCTGCAGCGCGTATTCTACTTGGAATTCGCGATTACCGTGCCTGCTGGAAATAGCGTATCAGTTACGGCGAATATGCATAAGAAACCAAGCCACGACTTTGCTTGCTCCGGGTCTGATAAGGTGGGCGTGCAGGGTTACGATACGGTGACCCGGTTGGGAAGCAACCTCCATTTTGAGGCACTCGCAGCAGAGTTAACTTCTACCGATGGCATCGAAATCGTCCGTCAAAATTTCGGTTTCAACTTGACCCAAGGCATTACCAAGGTGGAACTTGATCCTACAAAGGAGCATTACTATCTAGAGATCAGGCCGGTGAAATAGAAACGCCTAGCATTCGCAACTTCAATAACCGGGTTTCCTTTTCGGGTTGGTATTTACCCCTACCGTGAATTGGTAACACGGTGGCGTATCCCGGTGATCAATCCCTGTTGATTATGGAAGTAGAATCAGATACCATATACTTACAATGAAAACAGGGGGCCAGGCGTTTCTCATGAGAGGGATAGGAAGTGAATATGAAGACTGAACGGACACCGTCTAGAACATTGGATCCCGGACCTTTCTACCACGGCTCAAAAGCCGACCTGAAGGTGGGAGACATGCTGAAACCTGGCTATAGCTCTAACTTTGGCGAGGGCAAGAAGGCCAACTACGTCTACCTGACTGCGACATTGGATGCGGCAACGTGGGGAGCGGAACTGGCAGTGGGCGACAAACCCGGTAGAATCTATCGTGTGGAGCCTACAGGTCCTATTGAGGATGATCCCAATCTGACGGATAAGAAGTTTACGGGGAACCCAACCAGGTCCTACCGAACCAAACACCCACTACGAGTAGTGGGCGAGGTTTTGGACTGGCAGGGACATTCTCCAGAGGTGCTAAAAAACATGCGAGATCATCTTGACAAGCTTAAACGGCTCGGTATCGAGGCAATTAACGATTGACAGCGTGCCGACAACCCTTCCGGTACCGGCCCGCTTAATGGAGAACCTTTTTATGTGCCGCTAGCCGTCAGACCTTTAATGCCTTGGTGGCCTACACTGACCAAGGAAACTTGTGGCATCGATAATGTAGATAATGCAACCTTCGCTTTCAGCTTTTCACCATCGGACAAGAGCTTGATACTACTGCCTACAGCACTAAGATTACTTTTTCTCGGGAAGACATGAGCAAGGTATACGGCGATCTGGCGGGTTAGCCAGTGATTTGAAACTACTTGAGCAGGCGTTGATTAAAGAGGCTTAGCGACGCATGACAAAACGCCGATTAAACTAAGCAACAAAGCCTGCCAAGACACAAGCTCTAACTTGGCACGTCTTGGGTTGCTGGCTCGGCTCTGTTGTGGTAATAAGCGGTAAAGGGCATCGTGAAGGAATGATCAAAACATGAATAACAATAGCCATAAGCCAAGTCCGGCACTGCGTTTTATGATTGCTTTTGCCCTGTTGTTGACCGGTGCAGGGTTGTATATGGCGAGTTACTACAACCTTCTTCCACGAAAAGCTTATGCTTCCGACGACTTTAACATTGAAACAATATACAGCCAGATGGATTATAATGATAACGGCATAGATGATTATACCGATATTTTGCTCGGTGCAAGGAAGGATGCCGAAAATCATCCAACCTATAACGGAGCGTATTATGATGGTGGTTATCCACCTGACGATATTGGTGTATGTACTGATGTTGTGTGGAGAGCCTTCAAAAACGCGGGTTTCAGCTTACGAGAAATGGTCAATAACGATGTTGTCGCAAGGCCAGAGGCTTACCCTAATATTGGAGAAAGGGATAAAAACATTG
>DURJ01000126.1 GCA_012837285.1 Bacillota bacterium | reverse complement strand
TGGCTGAAGAACTGCGAATACTGTATGTGGCCCTGACCCGAGCCCGGGAGAAACTTGTCTTGGTAGGATCAGCAGTCAATTTAGCCAAGCAGGGCCGGAATTGGAGTAGCGCGGCCCGGCAAAGAGAGTGGCCGTTACCGCCGGGGCTCCTGCTATCGGCGCAGACCTACTTAGACTGGCTAGGCCCGACCTTGGTTCGACACGGAGATTGTGCTGCTTTACGGCCGGACAATATTGAGCTGCCGGACACAGAATTGGCAGCGGATCCCTCGGCTTGGCAGGTGTTCTTATACCGGGCCGACGAACTTAATCTTATTCTAAAAGAAGCGGCTGCTGCTCGGGAAGCGGATATACAGCTGCTGGAGCCCAAAGAACCGCTGCCGCAGGAACTGGTGGCGGCGATAGAAAAAGCGCTGTCCTGGCAGTATCCCTACCAGGACGCTGCTTCGCTGGCTGCCAAGGCAAGTGTAAGCGAACTCAAAGGCCGTCCGGCGCTGGGCCAAGACGCACAGCTAGAGGCTGACGAAGGCTTAAAGTATTTCTTCCAGCCCATGGCCGAGCGACCTCGCTTTATCAGCGGACGAACCGCTCTTACAGCGGTGGAGTACGGCAGCGCCGTGCACCAGATACTGGAGCATCTAAATCTAAAGCGAGTACTCACCGCTACCGATATCAAAGAACAAATTGAGGATCTGGTCAGGCACGAATTTATCACTGAAGAACAGGCTAAGACCGTGGACGTTACGGCGCTGGCTACCTTTTTTGCCGGTCCGCTGGGTCGTCGTCTTACGGCCAGGCCGGAATCGGTTCGGCGGGAAGTTCCTTTTAGTTTAGTATTACCGGCAGCAGAAGCATACCCCGAAGAGCCACTTTGTTTGGCTACAGCAGCGGAACCAATTTTAGTCCAAGGTATCATCGACTGTATGGTTAAAGAAGAGAACGGCTGGCTACTGTTGGATTTTAAAACCGACCGGGTCAGAGGTGCGGCCCTGGAGCGCCGTCTCGAAAGCTATAAGCGGCAGATCCAGCTTTACGCCCGGGCGCTGACCTCCTTAAGCTCCCTGCCGGTGGCCGAAGCCTATTTATATTTTTTAACTACCGGCGTAGCGGTGCCGGTCCCCCTTTGCTCCAAGGGTTAAGACAAGAAAAGAAAAAGATTCTCGTGCGGTCAAGAAGACCCTTACCACGTCTAGCTGGCTTAACGCTCAAGCTGAGAAGTGGCGTCAACTGCTCGCAAACACTACAGGAGGCACTAAGAAATCATCTGGGGATTGCAGCACCCCAGGGTCCCGGATTTTAGTAGCAGCCGGACGGGGCTGCAATAGCGGGCCTTTATGTAGGGGCGAGCCTCTGTGCCTGCTCGTTCTACGTACTGTAAGGCGGCCAGGACGGAGCCTTAACGGCGGCGGGAGAACAACAATTGTGTCAGTGGGTGAGGGCGATATTGGTCAAAGAATTCTTGATTGGCTTGGTTCTCTAATCGATCGTCTAAGGGTGATAAGCGCACTTGGCCGTAGCGGTGGCTCAGGGCTTGCTCGAGGAGAAAATCAGCTAAATGGGGGTTTTTTGCTAAGACGGGTCCTTGTATGTAGGTGCCCAACGCGTTTTTATAGCGAGCGCCTTCAGTTTGATCTTGGCCATTATTACCTTGTCCATACACTACTCGCCCTAGAGGGACGACGGTATTTTTTTGGCAGACCACAGACGATGATGATGCTATACGAGTATGCCCCTGGTGGTTCTCATAACCTACTACCGGTTGGTCGGACCGTAAGAAGGATAGACGGACGGCTACAGGACCTTCTAACCGGCGCGGTTTGATCTTAGTAGCGGTAGAGAATATACCGGCCCCGGGGATTATGTTCCCTTCGGCGGTCCGAATAGCGGTGCCCAAGAGCTGATAACCGGCGCTAATGGCCAGCAGGACCAACCCGTTGTCTACGGCTTCTCGCAGGGACGGTATTTTATCGGACCAGTCTTGGGCTACGGCTGTTTGTGCTTCGACTGTGCCGCTACCGAGGAAAACCAGATCACAGTTTTTTAACGACCAGGGATCGGAGCGCCGAGCTTCACTAATTTCCAAGTCAATGCCCCGCCACTGGGCGCGCCGGCTCAAAACGAGAATATTGCTCTGTTCCTGGTTCAACAGATCAGGGTACAGGTGCAAGATCCTAAGTAGCATCCGCTTTACCTCCTTGTTTCACTAACGCCTGTCGTAGCGGTGCCAACACGGTATAATTGCAAAGAACGATGATGTTAGGCGCCGGGGCTGTTAAGGCCTCCCGGACAGCCTTATTCACCTCGGGCACCACCATCATCTTATCCAGCGGCAGGCCGTTGTACTTAAAACATACAGCCACGTCTCGGGCTCGACGACCGCTGCAGATGACGAAGACGTCGCCGGCAATGGCATCAATATATGTGTCCCAGAGCCAAGACACATCGCGCCCGTCAGCAGGAAGATCGTTGATGGCTATAATAAGCGTGGTGGCTGCGCCTTCCGTTTGCGTGTCAGCCAAAGTAGTAAGGGCCTGATTGAATCCGGCCGGGTTTTTTACCAGGACCAAAGTGGCTTCCTTGCTTCGGTCAGGCCAGCTGAAGTATTCGGTCCGCCCAGCCGGAGCCCGGAAAGCAGCTACTGCTGACGTCAGGGAGGCCAGCTTTGTTTTTGGTTGCAAGACTGCGGTGGCTGCTAGGGCAGCAGTAGTGTTATAAACATTATATAGACCGGTTAAGGCACTATAAAATTCCACTTCTTCGGTGGGAGTCCGAACCAGAAACAAAGTACCGGGTTCTTTTTTATCCGGTAAAAGCCAAGCGATTACCGAGGGCCGCGGTCGGCTGAAGTCACAGCCGGAACAAGCATAGCAACCTAAGTGGGCATAGCGGGAACTGCTGTAATGCAGCCTCTGTCCGCAGAGCGGGCAGAGGGAAACTTCGCCTGCTTCGCCGCTTATGAAGGCAGGGTCATCGTCAGCCGTCTCCACAGCAAAGTAGCGGGCATGGCTGCGGTTCTGTCCGAAAGAAGCCACCAACGGATCGTCGGCATTTAGCACTAAGGTGGCGCCACGCCAAGCAGTCAGCGCCTTTTTCATCTGCTTCGCTAAGGCATTGACCGAACCATAGCGATCTAACTGATCGGGGAAAAGGTTGGTTATAATTACCATATCAACTTCGGTAACACGCCGGGACAAAGGCAGCAGGCTGCCTTCGTCCACTTCCAGCACAGCTAAGCGAGTTTGGCCACTATAGCCGGGGGTAGCTGCTGGGGGCCAGATTGGCTCGGCCTTAAGCAGGGCCGTGACCAGCCCAGGGACCATGTTGGCTCCTTCCGGGTTGGAGACCACTTCTAGCCCGGCACTCTGCAGCAACTGTACCAGCTGAGCCGTAGTGCTGGTTTTACCGTTGGTACCAGTGACCAGGATAAAGCCGTGGTAGCGTCGGCGCAGAGTAGCTACTATATTTCGGTCTATCTTCAGTACAACCCGGCCGGGAAAAGCGGTACCGCCCCAAGGCAGGCGCAGCCACTGGGCTAGCTGCAATAGTGCAATACAAAGCTTTCCCAGAATAAAAGCTAACCGGGTGCCAAGTGTCCAGCCAGTTTGCTCGGTTGTAATTACAGTTTGTTCCACCATGTTTGCCTCCAGACAATAGACAATATATTTCCCCGACCAAATAATGACACAGAAATCAGGTTTTGTCTAGGCAAATGGGCCATAAGAAATAACGAGCCCGCAGGGGCTCGTTAGTATATATTGAAGCACCACCAAGAACAAGATGGCCCTCGTTTTCGACCTAGACAAAAAAGGGGGCCAGTGCCCCCTGCGCCCGCCTTAGGTTCTCATAACACTGTCCATGCGCTCTTTGCCGGAACCTTTGTGGGTAAAGGTTTTGCAGCATGTTTCCTCGCACCGCTGGGTGGGTGTGGCCGAAAGGGTCGAGGCTTGCGGCGCATCAATGGTGTCAGGTGCGGAAGTGGCGAAGCTATCGGCCGTAACCATAATACTATTGGCGTCGCACTGGTTTCCTGTTTTCCAATAATGACAACTGTTGACACTGCACATGATTTGCTGCCCTCGAGCCATAAAAATCACCTCCAAAGCTAGAATGCCCTTGAAGGGATAACAAATATGTATCGCCAGCAGGAAAAGGTGCCGGTTGCAGCTAATAGATAGCCTGAGGAGAAGACAGCATGAACATAGAAAAAACACAGTTAACCATCAAGAATCAGGAACAATATTGCGGTCAGATTTCTTATTGTCGTCATTTGCCGGGACAGGAAGCCAGCTATGCGGCACCTAAAGAGCCGTTGTCGCCGGTTGTCAGGGATTGTTTAGCTGCTGAGGGCATTAATCGTCTCTACGCCCATCAGGCGGCGGCTTTGGATGCTGTGCGGGACGGAAACAATATTGTGGTGGTTACGCCTACAGCCTCTGGCAAAACCCTGTGCTACAATTTGCCGGTGCTGAGCGAATTGGTGGCCGACAAAAAGGCACGAGCATTGTATCTGTTTCCCACCAAAGCTCTAACCCAGGATCAGCTGACTACGGTGGACGGTTTCGGCCTGGTACCGGCCGCGGTCTACGACGGTGACACCCCTGATACAGCCAAGGCGGCCATCCGTGAGCAGGCCCGGGTGGTTCTAACCAATCCGGACATGTTACATCTGGGTATTTTGCCTAATCATCTTAAGTGGCATGAATTTTTCTCCCAGCTGCGGTTTGTGGTTATTGACGAAATCCATACTTACCGCGGTGTTTTCGGTACCCAAGTAGCCCATGTTATTCGCCGCTTGCGCCGCTTGGCTCGGGAACACGGGGCAGACCCTCAGTTTATTCTTACCTCGGCCACCATCGCTAATCCCAAACAGCATGCTGAACGCCTCACTGGCTTGCCGGTGACACTTATTGCTGGCAGCGGTGCGCCGCAGGGAGAGCGCAATTTTATTTTTTGGCAAGTTCCCGCGCCTAGGACTTATCTGAGTGAAGCTGTCTGGCTGCTGCAGGTTTTGTTAGCAGAACGAGCTCGTACTATTGCTTTTGCTCGGGCCCGGCAGGTGGTGGAGCGGATGTTGCGCCGGGTACAACAGACTGCTCCGGAACCGTTGGGGCAACAAATCATGGCTTATCGCGGCGGTTATTTGCCAGCCGAGCGCCGGGCTATTGAAAAGGCCCTGTTTTCCGGAAGACTGCTGGGAGTGGTGGCCACCAACGCCTTAGAATTGGGCATTGACGTGGGGGCCATGGATGTGTGCCTGATTGCCGGTTATCCAGGGACCATTGCCTCCACGTGGCAACAAGCGGGCCGGGTGGGGCGGCGCGAACGGCCGTCGCTGGTGATTTTTATTGCCGTGGCGAATCCATTGGATCAGTATTTCTTACGTCACCCAGAAGTCTTTTTCGATAAACCCACCGAAAGCGCCTTGATCGATACCGCCAACCCTTATTTGTTACTGGGTCAGGCCCGCTGCGCTGCCCAGGAACTGCCCCTATCAACACAGGATTTGTCTTTATGGGATCCGGTGCTGCTGGACCTTCTGACCATCTTGGAGGAAGACGGCGAAGTTACTCAGGGTGACGGGCGCTGGTTTTATGTAGGTCAGGATTATCCGGCCCAAAAAGCAAATCTCCGGACTACAGGCAGTACGTTTTTACTGCGGGAACGGAGCGCTAACAATCGGTTGATCGGCACCATGGATCGGCATACGGCTTTTTCCGAGGCCTACCCCGGAGCCATCTATCTGCACCAGGGTGAGACTTACCGGGTGGAGGAGTTGGACGTGGCCCAAGAGGTGGCCTATCTGAATAAACTGGATGCGGACTATTACACCATGGTGGGTCGACAAAAGAACACTGAAATTTTGGCTACTCTGGCCGAAAAAGAACTGCATGGCCATGAGTTTGCCATCGGACAGCTCAAGGTACGGACCAAAGTAACCGGCTATGTTAAGAAGCACGAAATCACCGGCCAAGTATTAGGGGGAGAGAACCTGTCCTTGCCGGAAGAAGTGCTGGAAACCATGGGTATGTGGTTCATACCGTCACCGGAGCTAGTAGCTAAGATACAAGCTGTCGGGCTGGATCTCATGGGCGGACTGCATGCAGTGGAGCATGCTGCCATTGCTTTGCTGCCCCTGTTTGCCATGTGCGACCGCAACGATGTGGGTGGCTTGTCCACTACTTTGCATACCCAGACCGGACGACCCACGATCTTTATTCACGACGCTTACCAAGGCGGAGTGGGCTTTGCTGAAAAAGGGTATGAACGGGCCGAAGAGCTGCTGGCAGCTACGCTGGAGGCGGTGGCCAGCTGCCCCTGTGAGAACGGCTGTCCCAATTGCATCTATTCACCCAAGTGCTCCAACTTTAATCGTCCGCTGGATAAAGAAGCAGCCATAATGTTGCTGTATGGCTTGCTGGGTCAAGAGTATGAGCGGCGAGATAGAAAAAGTCTGCCACCGATTATGCGCCAGAACATTGTCCGTCAGCTTCAGCGGCTAAAAGGAGTGGAAGTATGAGCTTGTTCGAACGGCTGGCTCAAATTAGAGAGCAGAGAGAAGGCCAACAGACTGTCAAAAGGTACGCGCCGCCGGCTAAGGCAGTATCGCCACCGGCCCAGGAATCCAGCTCACGACGTGTACTGGCGGCGTCTGTGCTCGGCGGTCAGGAAGTCTGCACCGCCGGCGGATCATTCTGCTTACGCCGGCGGGAACTGAAACTGGGTTGGCCGCTGTCTTGTTCTCCCACTCTTATCTATACCAACCTACAACTGGTGTGGGGTATCGGGCCAGTTACCGAAGCTCGGTTTAAAGCCGCCGGCATAAATACGCTGGATCAGCTTACCGTGCACCCCCGCTTTGGGCCTGATGCGCGAAGGGTGCTGGATTTGATCGTCAAGCGGCAAGTGACAGAACTTGGGCAGCGCGGCGCTACCGATATTGAGCTCATGGGTTTGTTTTCACCGGCGGAGGCAGTGTTTTTGGATATTGAGACCACTGGTTTATGGTCTAGCCAACCCTTGTTTCTGGTGGGGGTAATGCAGCAGCAAGAACAGAGAATGGTGTTGGAGCAACTGCTGGCCCGCCATTACCGGGAGGAACGGGCGCTGCTGGCGTATTTGGCCACTTTTTTGCAGCAGACCAAGGTAGTGGTTACTTTTAACGGCAAACGGTTTGACTGGCCTTATATTAAAGAGCGGTTGGTTTATTACCGCCTACCGTGCCCTGATGACTTGCTGCAAGTGGACCTATATATTCATGCTCGGCGGCTGCCCCAGGATTTGCCCAATCGGAAGCTGGTTACCCTGGAAGAGAACCTCCTCGGCTATGAGCGCGAAGGCGATGTCCCCGGCTACTTGGTACCGATGATTTATCACCGGTTTGTACAGACGCAGGAACCGCGTCTGTTGACGCCGGTGCTTCAGCATAATGCCCAAGACGTGATCACGCTGGCCCGGCTGTTGCCGCTGATAGCGCCGCCGGAGGGAGTGACGGATTATGTCCAGGTCTAAAATACCGGCTTGCACCTCGGTGTTGACCCAGGCTCTGGCTGAACTCAGGCAGGGAAAGCCTTACCCAGAGGCCATCTCCGCCCTAGTACAGGGCCTTTTCTGGTGGGGATTAGGGGAGACATCAGCCTCGCCGGCAGAGCTGGTGGATCTTGGCGGTCCTTTTACCCACCCGGCTTGGCAGGGGAAGTGCCCGGCCGCCATTAGAGAATTGAGGGCCCATCTGGAGGCTATACACCCTACTGGATCGGAACTGGGATGCTCGCTTGAGGCTGTACACTGGAATCAGAAGACTGTAGCTGAGCGCGGAGAGGGGATCTACTATACCCCGCCGCTGTTAGCTCAATTTATGGCCCGGCTGGTATTATCTTTATACGTCAATGAACTTACCGCTAGCGGTACTTGCACCGGCAGCGGTACTTGCACCGCTAGCGGTGCTCGCGGTTCCCGGCCCACCGAAAAAGCACAGCTCCCGCCTTCGTTCGTACTGTATGATCCGGCCGTGGGAACCGGGGCCTTCTTAACGGCTGCCCTGCAGGAGCTGGCCTCCTTGCCGGCCGACCTGCGGCCGGGAGGAACGAAATGCGATCTGTTGCCGCTTTTGGCCGGCAAGGATGTTGATGCGGAGGCAGTCTACTTGACCAAAGTTCGCTTGTGGTTGGAGGTGTTACCGGAATTAAAACGAGGTGCTGCTTCTTTTCCGCCGCTGCCGGGTATCAGCATCGGCGACAGCCTACAGGAGCCGCCTCTGTGGGCTGATGTGGTGCTGGCCAATCCTCCCTACCGGCGCCAGGAAGGCATCGATCCGGAAACAAAGAGGTTTTTATCGGAACGGTTTCAGGGGTTACTGCCTCGTCAAGTGGATCTCTACGGCTATTTTTTAGCCAACCTGGTACATATATTAAAGCCAGGCGCTGTTGCGGCCGTGGTTACGCCGGTGGCTTGGCTGGAAGTGGATTACGGCCGAGCCCTACAGGACCTTCTGCAGCAGCAACTGGAGATTCCGCTAATTATTACATCCGCCTGCGAGCGCTGGTTCCAGGAATCAGCCGTCCATACTGCCGTCTGCACTTTTGCCCGCCGTGCCGGTCGGCAAAAGCCCAGCGGTCCGACCACACTGGTTAATTTACTGACTCCACTGGCGACGGTACCGCCGGAACCAATGGCCTCTCTGGCCCCTTGCCCGTCTGGTTTTAAGTGCCATCAAGACTGGCAAGCTGTTACTTTGCCCCGGGAACGTCTGCAGGCGCTGACCCACAGACGAGAACCGGTACGAGCCGTTTGGGGTACCATGCTACGGGCACCGGCGGCTTATTTCACTTTGCATCAAATGACCGCTCAGTCCTGGACCAGAGCCGGTGAACTGGGAGAGGTCAGACGAGGATTTACCTCCGGCGCCAATGCCTTTTTCTTCGTGCGCGATGTGACTGATACCGCTCCCAAAGATCTAGGCCAGAAGCTGGGCCTTACCCCTCACAGCGACCTGGCCGTTATTACGGTTGGAACCAAACCGGAAGAACAATATTTTGCCGTGGAAAAGAGGTTTTTGTTACCGCTCGTCAAGTCGCCGCGAGAAGTGGAAGGTTACCTGGTGAGTGAGGACAAGCTCAGCTGGAAAGTATTGCTGCTTCCGCCGGATAAAGATTATATTAAGGGACTTAAAGTAGCTGATTATATCCGCTGGGGAGAGGCACAAAGCTTTCAGCACCGGCCCACCCTTAGAGCCAGACCCCTGTGGTGGAGCTTACCCAAACTGTTGCCGCCACAAGTTCTGGCCCGCCAATTTTACGACCGGCGGTTTAATTTTCCCTATAACCCAGGGGCGATCTTATGTGACCATACTTTTTATTACCTTACCGGCTGCGTAGACCCCGAACTTATAGCCGCACTCTTAAACTCCACCATTACCTTTTTCCATGTGGAGCTTTGGGGACGATCCAATATGGGCGACGGCGTCCTTACTTTTTACGGTTCAGAACTGGCCGACCTGCCGGTGGTAAAACCGGCCCTGTTTAATCTTAAGCGGCAGCGCGCCTTAAGAAAATGCTTTCGCCGGCTGTGTGGACGAGCGGTGCTGCCGATCGAAGAAGAAGTGGAACAACCTGACCGGCAAGAGTTAGACCTGGTGGTACTGTCGGCCCTGGGACTTACCGGGCTCCCGGCAGCAACCTTGCTAGGGGAGATTTACACTGCCCTGTGTCAGTTAGTTAACCGACGGCAGGAACGCTCACAGTTTTAGTTTTGCTCTTAAACCGACAGCCAACCCTTTTTCTTCTACTTGCCCCGCTTTTACCGGCGGGGTATAATGTTTCTATGGGGGCGAACATATGTTCGAAAAGGGGCGCTGCTGGTTGATTGCTCATTGTTACCTGGAAGGTCTGCCACCGGAGAGAGAAGAAGAGTTTTTAATCGCTTGTGCTGCTTTTACCGCTAGCGGCGAGCCCAGCGAGCCCGGCAAGCCCGGCGAACCCAAAGGGGCCGGCGGGGTGTTTCTTGATTTTACCCGCTTGGCTCAGCCGGAAGAAGCTTTGTTGCAGCTGGAGACTCAGGTGGTACCGCATTTGGGCCGGCGCTTGTTTTCTTCGCTGGCCGAAAATAAGCTCACAGCCAAAGCGGCTACTTTAGCGCAAAGAGACGGTTTGTGGCCGCACCGGCGCGGTCCGCTAAAGGTACCGCCAGGGACAGTGGCCCGATTTTTGGCCCCGCTGCCTCTTCGTTACCTTTGGCCGGTGGATCCAGCGCTGCTGCGCCGGTTGCAGCTGCTGGGCCTGGTGACCATCGGACAGTTGGCAGCGATATCGCCGCAGGATCTGTATCGCTCCTTTGGCTCGGCCGGGCATAGTTTAGCTGCTTGGAGCCGAGGGCAGGACAGTGAGCGGGTGAAGAACCGGTTACCTTGTTTTATTACATATCAGCTACCTTGGACCGGCGAACAGTCGCTTCAAGGCTGGGAACAACAGCTATGGGCGGCGGCAGAGTATTTAGCGGCTGAACAGAAACAGCGGCAACAGTGGGGGCGTCGTTTGGAGCTGGTGTCGTTGCCAGCAATTGGAACCGGGCTTAACGCGGTGCGTGAGTTTCAGAGCCCTCATCTTACCGGATCGGAATTACTGCTGGCCCTGAGGAGTCTGTGGTTACAACTGGAACAATTCCCGGCCGGTACATTAGTTGCCAGATTAGGCCCGTTGGCTAATCTGGCTTCGCGGCAGCTTAGTCTCTTGTGGACTAAGCGTCCGTCCCAAGATCGAAGCCGGCTCACGGCGGTGGTAAAGCGCTTGCAGGAACGCTACCCAGGCTGTGTGCAGATTGGAGCCCAAGCGAGGATTAGCCGACGGGAGCAGATGCTGGCTTTTTTTGATCCTTTGCGCCATCAAGTTATAACCGGAAAAGAGGGACTGGACCATGCGACTGGTTGAACACCCGGTAACTGTTACAGCGACAGACGGTGGTCCGCACTTTTTTCAGTGGCGAAAGAAACGTTACTTTGTTACTGCCGTTCTGGAACGATGGGTGGATACCGG
>DURJ01000125.1 GCA_012837285.1 Bacillota bacterium | reverse complement strand
CTTCCCGAACCGAAGCCGGCATCAAAGCTATAGCTGGATGGTCACCATGGGTACCCCAGCGAGCTTGCATTATGTCTGCTTGAGCCGGTGATGTAGGTAGTCCTGTACTGGGGCCGTAGCGTTGCACGTTGACAATTACACAGGGAATTTCAGTCAGGGCCGCAAAGCCGATGTTCTCTTGCTTTAAGGAAAAACCGGGGCCTGAAGTGGCAGTCATAGCTTTGAGACCGGCTAAGGAGGCACCGATTACAGCACCCATGCTGGCGATCTCGTCTTCCATTTGAATAAACTTACCACCGAACTTAGGCAGTTCTTCTGCCAAACCCTCGGCTATTTCAGTCGACGGTGTAATTGGATAACCGGCAAAGAAACGCACTCCGGCCGCAATAGCTCCATATACACAAGCTTCATTGCCGGAGAGAAGCCGTGCTTTACATTCAGTCTTTGTTGCCATGGGTTCTCCCTCCTACACTGATGGCGTAATCAGGACACCTTAATTCGCACAAGCCGCAACGAGTACAAGCCTTCGGATTGGCTGCAAAAGCTTTGCCGTCCTGGCGAGCCACCAGTACTTTTGCCGGGCAAAAGGCAATGCAGATACCGCAGCCTTTACACCACTTCTCGTTAATACGGATCAGGGTCGCTTCTTCAGTCATGGTTTGTCACCCCTGTTTCTTTTCAGGTCTTGTTCCTAAGATCCGTTAAATAACAACGGAACATGTTTAATGAACCTTGATCAATTCGATACCTAAGTTCTATTATCTCCATTTCTTTTGCTTTCTCCATCGTGTTTAACACTTCTGCTGTTCGGCCGGCAGTTACAGCTACAGCATCAGCCAGGACCAGAACACTTGCCAGCTTTGCGCCAGCTTCCGTGGTGGGGACGATGATAAGATCATCTATGCCGGAGTCATGGAGGGATTCCTTCACGGTAGCGGCAAAAGCTTCGGTGCTACAGACCAGAGCCAAGGTGCTGTTTTTCGGCAGTCTAGCAATACGAACAATGGTCTCCAATTCCAGCCCTAAGGCAATTCCTAGAATAGGTATGGCAGAGGGTTGTATTAACTCTTGCAACTTATCAATTTCAAGGAAAGTGGTCACTATTAAGTCATAGGATATCAAGCTCTTTCTTGCCGTAGCAGGATCGTCCTGTATTTCGTTCAGCAAGAACGGCACGGTTTTTATGCCAGTCTGGGGGACGAGCTCACGTTGAAAATATAAAGCCTGCTCCATAGATGTTCCTATGAAAGCAACATGTACAGTCCCCAAGGATTCTTTACGTTCCAGTGCCCTGGTTGTAGCCAACTTCAAGAAATCATCGGGACCAAATCCTAGCGCAGCTGCTTCTTCAAGCGCCAAGTCAACAACTTTTAGCAGGCGTCCTTTACGTCCGGTCTTTTCTTTTTCTGCCTGTTCTCCAGCAACAAAAGTGCCCCGGCCCTGCAACGATACCAGCAAACCGTCCGCCTCTAATTCTTTGTACGCAGCGCTAACCGTGTTACGGCTAACCCCTAGAATATTGGCCAGCTCGCGCTCAGTTGGGAGTTTGAACCCCATCTCCCATACTTCAGCAGAAATTAGGCTGCCAATTTGCTGCTTGATTTGAATATAAAGCGGCACACCACTCTTTAGATCTAGTTCCAGGGCTAGGTTTTTAGTTGCCATGTTTTCACACCTCAAGACTTCTGGCACTATCTTTCCATGGAATAATCAATAGTGCCAATAAGGTCAAATAACTCTTCAAACATACAGCCAAACAGGTTACCACACAGCTTCCAGGTCCAGGTATCACCACACAGGTAAGTTTTTGCCGTGTCACTTGGCCAGTGAGCCTGTCCCTAGCTGAAATACCATGAGAAAAAATGTCCAAGCTATCCGGTATGGAGGAACGATCATGAGTAGAGACAGTCTCCAAGTGCCACAAAACACGATTATGGTCTCAGTTGCATCACCTCATCTTTGGAATGGCACCATAGATAGGTCCATAGTCCATTAGCACCAATAACACATATTCTCCATTGGCAGCTAAAGTCCTGCCTATTACCGCTTTCAAGTCAATGCTTTTATTCGGAAATACCCACGGGCAAGGTAATTTGAACAGGCTGATCATAGTCGGTAACCATTAAGGTAGCTGTCAGTCGGTTCTCATCCGAACCATTGTTACTACCAATAAGCTGCAATTGCTTCACTCGGCAACTGGGGTACTCAATCCAGCTTTCCAGGTAGAAGTCGTTAAAAAAGATCTCCCAATAAGGATTAGCAATACAATCCAACTTAGCACCAAGCTGATAGACTGACTGACCATGTAACCGTCGCCGTGTTATCAGTGTAAAGTCCGTCGCTGCCAAGAAGTCTGCAATGGGACTGGTGGTAAACAAGACGGCTTCGGTAACCAAGCTGGGGGCAGCAGAGGCCCGCTTCCAGCGTTTGTCCGCCGGGTCAAAAAAGAATAGTTGGCTGTTAACGTGATAGAGCTCGAGGTCGTAATCATAACTGCTCCCTTTAAGATGGTAAGTGTTTGGCTGTAGAAACTCGCCGCTAACAGCGGCTACCTTCTTGTCTTGGCCGTCAATAACAGTCTGAACCGACAGTTCGAATCGATAACTGGAGGTCTGAGCCAATTTCACTTGAGCTCGTTGGGCAACATAATTCGGGTCTATTGGCTTCGACTGAAGCAGGTAAAAACATAAGAACAAAATAAAAGCGGCAGTTGTCAAGAATATGGTGAAGGCTTTGTGGTTTAAATCCAGATGCGGGCGCATGTTCTTTTCCCCCTCCTGGAACAGTGTATTGCTAAAGAGGAAGAATTTAGAACCGGCATCTTCTTCTTAATGCTTCTACGGCGGCGTTATTAACTGTACAGGCGCCCAGATTGCGACCAACGAGGTTATTGCCGTGAAAATCGCTGCCGCCAGTACAAACAAGGTTCCTTTTTGGGGCTATGTGTTGCAACACCGCTGTTACCTGATCAGAGTGATCAGGATGGAAAACCTCAATACCTTGCCAATCAAGTTCCAACAATGTTTCTAGCGACGATGGATCGGACAGGGTGCCAGGATGTGCTAATACAGCTGCGCCTTTGCTCTGATGAACCAGTTTTATCGCTTGCAGAGGGGTCAGTTTGTATCGAGGAACATAGGCCGGGCGGCCCTGCTTCAAGTAGCGGTCAAAAGCTTCTTGGACCGATTGCACATAACCGACGTTAACTAAGGCCCGGGCAATGTGGGGCCTGCCCACAACATCCCCTGCCAAATGGTTTCGAATTTGATCCCAACTAAGAGGCAAGCCGAGGCTCTGAAGTCGTCGTAGTATTTCAACAGCCCGCCGGTGACGGGCTGCGCGCAACTGTCTTAACTTGGCCGACAAGGCACCTCTCTGAGGCTGAATGAAATAGCCTAACACATGTACTTCAGTGCCCTTGTGCTCAGTGCTAAGCTCTATCCCCGGTACGATTTGAACACCGCAGAGCGACCCGGCAGCTTGGGCCTCCCTTAAGCCGTCTACGGTGTCGTGGTCAGTCAAGGCAATGGTTGAGAGGCCTAAAGATGCTGCTAAGGCCACAATGTTAGTAGGGGTATATTTGCCATCCGATGCCGTGCTATGAACGTGCAAGTCGGCCATGGAATCCACCTTTTGACCTCCTGCGTAAGCTAGTGATATCACCGGTCCGCCGACTGTAGCAGCACTAGTCAATCCAAAGCTAACGTTCGATACAAGCGCTCGATATGGAAAGTGCGCCCAGTTACAGGATCAATGTCAGCCCAAATACCCATTATGTCCACGTCACCGGTCGCTACATTAAAGCGTGTTGGCAGTTGGGTCATAAAACGCTGGATGATTATTTCACGATCTACGCCTAAAACTCCATCACGGGGGCCGGTCATACCTATATCCGTTATGTATCCAGTTCCTTGAGGAAGAATACGATCATCTGCTGTCTGTACGTGGGTGTGAGTACCAAAAACCATACTAACTCGACCGTCTACATACCATCCGAAGGCAATCTTTTCGGAAGTAGCTTCGGCATGGAAATCAATAATTACCATGTTGGTCTGCTGCCTTATTTCCGGTAACAATGAATCAATAAGTCTAAATGGGCACTCTAGGGGTTCAAGAAATGTGCGACCAGCTAGGTTAACCACGGCTACCCTAAGGTCATTTTTCTCCCAAACAGTCCAGCCGTGGCCGGGAGTACCGGGAGGATAATTAGCTGGGCGCAGCAGCTGCTGTTCTCGCTCCAACACCGGATAGATCTCCCTTTTGCTCCAAATATGGTTGCCGCTAGTTATGATGTCTACTCCCGCTCCCCATATTTCCTGGGCTACACCCTCAGTTAAGCCAACGCCACCGGCGGCATTCTCCCCGTTGGCAATAACCAGATCTAGATTCAGTTCTTGCCTGAGTTCGGGCAAGGCGGTTTTTAGACCTTCCCTCCCTGGCCGTCCGACAATATCACCTATGGCTAGGACACGCACCTCCCGCCCTCCTAACATTTGCCCGTATTATTTTGACCACCAGAGACCATTCCAGGTGGCCAAAAAGCAGGCTGGGAACAAGCCTACTTGGCATATTCCACAGCCCTTGTTTCTCGGATTACGTTAACCTTGATCTGTCCGGGATAATCCAACTCGGTCTCTATTCTATGCACAATATCTCTGGCCAAGCGCACAGCACCCAAATCATCAATCCGATCAGGCTTAACCATAATTCGCACTTCACGGCCTGCTTGGATGGCATATGACTTGTCGACCCCTTCAAAGGAATCGGCAATGTTTTCTAGAGTTTCCAGACGCTTAATGTACGCCTCTAAGGTCTCACGTCTGGCTCCGGGACGGGCGGCTGACAAAGCATCGGCAGCCTGAACCAAAATGGCTTCCACTGTTTGTGGCTCTATGTCACCATGATGGGCAGCTATGGCATGTACCACCTCGGGGGACTCACCGTACTTCCTAGCCAAATCAGCTCCAATGGTTACGTGGGGTCCTTCCATCTGGTGGTCGACAGCTTTGCCAATGTCGTGAAGAAGGCCGGCTCTTTTCGCCAGGGTTACATCGGCTCCCAATTCGGAAGCCATGATACCGGCCAGGTGACTCACTTCCATGGAGTGTTTAAGCACGTTTTGGCCGTAGCTGGTCCGGTATTTCAACCGTCCCAACAGCCGGATTAGTTCAGAATTGACATTATTGGCCCCGGTTTCGAAAGCGGCTTGTTCTCCTTCCTCGCGAATTCGATTGTCAACTTCTTTCTTAGTCTTTTCAACCATCTCTTCAATGCGAGCGGGATGTATTCTTCCGTCCGCAACAAGCTTTTCCAAGGCCACCCTTGCTATTTCCCGCCGAACAGGATCAAATCCAGAAATTATAACTGCTTCCGGAGTGTCATCAATTATGAGGTCTACACCGGTCATGGTCTCCAGGGCGCGGATGTTTCTACCTTCCCGCCCGATAATGCGCCCTTTCATTTCGTCGTTGGGTAAAGTGACTACAGATACTGTCGCTTCCGCCACATGATCGGCAGCACAGCGTTGAATAGCTTGGGTGATAATGTCGCGAGCGCGTTTGTCTGCTTCTTCTTTGGCTTCAGTTTCAATGTTCTTGATGAGCATCGCCACTTCATGGCGGATCTCGTTTTCTACGTTAGTCAAGAGGAGAGTACGCGCTTCCTCTGATGTCAAGCCGGAAATACGTTCCAGTTCACGTAATTGCTCCTGGTAAGTGCTTTCCAGTTGTTCTTTGATGGCTTGAGCAGATTTTGTTTTCTTATCCAGGAGCTCTTCTTTCTTTTCGATGCTTTCTAACTTGCGATCAAGGGTTTCTTCTCGCTGAACTAGCCGTCTTTCCAGACGCTGAAGTTCGGACCGACGTTCTCTGTTTTCCCGTTCTAACTCTTGGCGCATGCGATGAGCTTCTTCCTTGGATTCCAGCGAAGCTTCACGCTTTCTGGCCTCTGCTTCTCTTTCCGCTTCTTCAACAATGCGCCGAGCAGCTTCTTCAGCTGAAGCGATTCGGGCTTCAGCAATATACTTACGTGCGGCATAACCTATAAGAAATGCCAGCAATGCAATGCCAACAGAGAAAAGTACTATTTGGTTGGTACTGATAACATTTCACCTCCTTGATGTAAAAGAAGCCGAGTGCAACCTCGGCTGCAGGTGTGCCATACTATTTTGTAGATTGCATTGGGTGGATTTGGCTCTTTATAGCTAAGCATACCCTAGCCCACGAGTTTATTGTAAGTTATGGTGTTCATATTGTCAAGAAGCACCATTTAGGCTTCGGTAAGCTCGCGCAAACATTTAGTTACACATTCAAAGCCAAAACCACGACGCAAAAGAAATGATCCCAGGCGAGACTGCTTTTTATAAGCATCTGGCTCAGACATGGTTGCCAGTTTTGTTCGAGCTTCTTCCAGACAAAGTCGGTACACACTGTCAGCATCAATGGAGCTCAGAACCTCTTCTATTGTTTCTGGGGCAATACCTCGCGTGTGCAGACGAAGCCGAATCCTTTTAGGGCCGAGCTTTTTCACCTGGAGGCATTGTTCCACTTCGCGTTTCGCTAACTCGTTATCGTTAACATAGCCATACCTTTCTATCAATTTCACCGTCTCTTGGGAAACCCCTTCACTAAAGCCCTTTCGCTCTAGTCGCCGGGTCAATTCCACACGGCTGTAAGGCCGGCGGCTCAGCAACCTAAATGCATAGCTTTTGGCGGCAGTCAGCGAATCAGGCTCTTCAGTAGGCACGGTCCTGAACATCGTTACTCCTCCAGTGAGTCACTGTTGTCCGATGGTTTTGTCTTCACCGGAGTGAGGTCAAAGGTTTCGCGTATTTTTTCTTCAATTTCCTGGCACATGGCGGGATTATTACGCAAAGACTCACGAGCGTTATCTCTACCTTGCCCAAGGCGTTCACCTTCATATGAATACCAAGCTCCGCTCTTGTCTATAATTCCTTGTTGGGCACCGAGTTCAAGGATATTGCTTTCGCGCGAAATACCTTCTCCGTAGATAATATCGAACTCAGCTTGTTTAAAAGGCGGAGCCACCTTGTTTTTTACCACCCTGACCCTTGTCCTGGTACCAAACACTTCATTTCCGCGCTTTAGCGATTCGAGTTTTCTAACATCTAGACGAACGGAAGAATAGAATTTGAGAGCTCTTCCGCCGGTGGTTGTTTCTGGATTGCCGAACATAATTCCTACTTTTTCCCGGAGTTGGTTAATAAAAACGACAATTGTGTGAGATTTGCTTATAACCCCGGCCAGCTTGCGCAGCGCTTGAGACATAAGGCGTGCTTGAAGACCAATGTGTGCATCGCCCATATCCCCCTCGATCTCGGCTCTGGGAACCAAGGCAGCTACTGAATCCACTACGATGATGTCCACAGCTCCACTTCGCACCAGGGCTTCGGCTATATCCAGGGCCTGTTCCCCGGTATCTGGTTGGGAAATCAAAAGGTCATCGGTATCGACTCCCAGGTTGTGAGCGTATACGGGGTCAAGAGCGTGCTCGGCATCAATGAAAGCCGCTGTGCCCCCCAATTTCTGTGCTTCAGCTACCATATGCAGAGCGACCGTAGTCTTCCCTGAAGACTCAGGGCCGAAGACTTCCACAATCCGCCCTCGGGGAATGCCGCCAATACCCAATGCAATATCGAGGCTCAAGCAGCCGGTGGGTATCACGTCGAAGCTCATTTTTTCGGCAGCTTCACCTAAACGCATTACTGCTCCTTTGCCAAACTGTTTTTCAATTTGATGTAGAGCCATTTCCAGCGCTTTTTCCTTCTCCAACATCTTAGGCCCCCTCTATTGTAATTTAAATGTTGCCAGCGGCTTATACAGTGGACCGTGAGACTTAAGAATACTCTCGTACAAAATGATGCGGTTCACCGGTAGAACCAGGTTTTCGGCTGGAAAAACCGGCCGTGTTACCTCTGACGGTTGACGAAGACGGCCAAGGGTCAAATGGGGTGCAAAAGGCTTGTTTTCTGAGGGAAAGCCCAGGTTGCTCAGACTTCTGTCTAGATATTGCTGTAATCGAGCTAGTTGTCCCGCATCGTCTTTTAGACCCAGCCAGAGCACACGGGCGCGCCGTAGATGCGGGAAAACGCCAGTGCCGCTCACAACAAGGGTGAAGGCCGGATGTCCGACCAAAGCCGACCGGGCAGCTGACACCACCTGATCCAGCTGGGTAGGGACTACTTCACCTAAGAACTTCAGCGTCAGGTGCAAGTTTTCCTCCTTTACCCATTTTACATTATGAACCGATTTCGACCACAGCTGTTGCCAGTGGGCTATCTTGGCCCGTACATGGTCCGGTGGCGTCACAGCGAAAAACAAACGCATGGTATCACCTATCTTTGACTAGTAATACAAAATTGACCTGCTTTTCCTCTGTTGTTATGGGCAGGGTACCTTGTACCGGTTCTCTAATTATGGTATTACAGTGCGGATCAATTCGAATCGGTTTTCCCGGGGATAAAGACTGATCACATCTACTGCATCCAACGTCGGCTCCGATCCGGTGGTATCTACATAAAGAAGAGATGCCGTCAGGGGCACTTCTTTCTCACCCAGTAAGCCTCTAAGTCCAGCCCCACCTGTAGTGCCAGCGTTCACCAATACCGTTCCACCCTTACTTTCCACCATGTTTATATGAGTGTGACCAGTAAGGATCAGAGGTATCTGACCTACAAGCAACTGGGCTGTTCTGGGATCATGAACTGCTAAGATAAAAGGCTGCTCATTGCTTGTCTGAAGCCAACTTTGAATCAGATCCGCCTGAATTGATATCTGTTCGGATGAAGACGGTGCGATAGCATCAGTCCAAGACGCTGGATCCCTGGAGCCTATCATTCGGATACTACCTGCCTTGGTTGATCCATCAAGCAATACTAAGCCGGGTATCTTGGCGACGCTTTCGGCCACGGCAGGAGAGTCGTGGTTACCCAGCACGAGATAATAGGGGGTTCTGAGTAAGGAAAGACGACTAAAAAGAGCCTCTTCCAGCGGAGTACCAAAATCTGTTAGATCGCCGGTGTCAATAATAATATCTGGTGCCAGGTTGTCACAAATATCAAGAATAAAGTCGATAGCTTGGGGATTGTTATGCAAATCCGAAACATGAAGGATTTTGAAATCGCGGTCAATCTGTTCCAGCGGGAGTTGGGTCGTCGCTTGTGCCATTACTTGGCGTAAGTTACGAACAAAAATCTTGGCGGTACTGCCGAGAGCATTCCAGTTATGCCATGCGTTTTGAGCTAATCCCAGCACCCAAGGAGCACCTGCTAAGGCTCCCCGGTAAACGGGGTTGACGAGCGCTTGAGGATTGTAGGTTGCGGCAGTTATGATCATTACCATGAGCACTAAAAGAATACCCGTGATACTACCCTGAATAAGATCGCGCCGGCTTCTTCTCACCCAAGAACTTCCCCAGGCACCGCCTAGAGCCGCTACGATAGTTGCCCGCAGCAGTAACTGACCCAGGAGCTGCCACTTAATAGCTGCCAAAGTTGTAAGAAGCACGTCTTTGGAATCGGGAATGCTTAACAGTTGTTGCAGACCATTGAGGTCAATGCTCTGCAAGTTTAAGACCAAACTAAAAGGGGGCAGGTGAGTTTTGGCTTCCACTGATCCTATCGGAGGTAGCTCAAGCCTAGTGTATCCCAGACCTGGTGACACCTGTAAAGAGAAACGGAAAGCCGCCAATTGGTGACTGACTGATGGACTGGCCACGGAAAGGAATACAAGCGCCCCCACCACAGAGCCAAGAAGTAACATTACTTCCTTCCGTTTCATTTTGTCGCCCCTTAGCTAAATATTGGGCTCCAATAGTCTTTCTCTGATCAAATTCAGCAGTGCCTGTGCCGCCCTCTGCTTGATAATCTTCCTAGCGCCACTCCACTGATAGCGACGGTATCGTGTGTCGGCATTGTCGGCGACAGCGACATATACAAGTCCAACTGGCTTTTCTGAAGATCCACCCCCGGGACCGGCTATCCCGGTGACGGCTGCCCCGATGTCTGCTTGAGCAAGACGCCTAATGCCATGAGCCATGGCTATGGCAACTTCACAGCTTACGGCACCATGCCGGTGTAACAGTTCTGTCGGCACCTGCAGAAGACCTGTTTTCAGTTCATTGCTATATGAAATAACCCCGCCTTGGAAATAAACAGAGCTTCCAGGCACATCGGTTAGCCAATTGGCTGCTAGGCCCCCGGTACATGATTCTGCCAGTGCTAGAGAAAGGCTGTGCTGAGATAGGAGTCTACCTAGCACTGCTTGCATGGTATCTTCGTCCCGAGCAAAAATATACGGGCCTAAGCGAGCGTATAGTTTGTTCTCCAGTGACTGCAGCAGATTGTCAGCTTCCGCCTGAGAAAAAGCTTTTGCCGTAAGGCGGAATTGGATCTCGGTTGGCTTGGCATATGAAGCTAAGGTAGGGTTAGTACTACCTACTAGATCCTTAACTTGTTCCTCGGCCTGAGATTCGCCAATGCCGTAAAGCTTAAGAATCCGCGACTTTATGATGGTTTGTTTTTCTCCCAAGAAAGCGGTTAGACGAGGAAGTACATGATTTTCGAACATCGGCTGCAGTTCAAACGGTGGACCAGGAAGGATGCCTACTACCCTACCCTGGCGCTCCAGCCACACGCCGGGTGCAGTGCCGTTGGGATTCGGAAGAGCTAGTCCTCCCTTAGGCAGCAGTGCTTGCTTAATATTATTGTCAGTCATGTGATGACCGCGTCTAGAAAAGAAGCATCGAATTGTCTTCAGCGAAGACGAATCTAAAATCAATTCTAAACCCAAAAACTCGGCCACAGCCTCTTTAGTAATATCATCTTGAGTAG
>DURJ01000124.1 GCA_012837285.1 Bacillota bacterium | reverse complement strand
CTTCCACTACTAAGATTTTAGTACACGTTGCCATAACTATCGCTCCCAGCTTGAGTTATCAACTCTTTTTCCTATTTTTTCGCCTAGGCCCGGCGTTATCCTGCTACCTGTTGTACTGACCTTCTTTCCGTTTTTATATTTCCATGTTTGCTAATACGCCAAATACTTGTGATCCGCGTACCCTTCTATAAGGAAAGACAAAAATAACTTGTACCCTTGATAGGATTGTTGTAATATGGAGCGCTTTCTACAAATCCAAGCTTCTGGTAAAGTGCTCTTGCATTTTTCATGGCAAAAAGGGCACGCACATACAGTCTTTTCATTTCGCACGTCTGCTCACTATACTTTCTTAAAGCAACGCAACCTGCTATTTTCCCATCTGAATATGCAGTATATAACCTTCCAGCAGGGCGAGCATACTTACCCGGTAAAGTTGATAATTCCTCATTAAAGTTCTGAAAGCTTAGATCCACATCCAGCGATCTGACATATTCAGTAAAGAGTGCTTCTACTCCCCCCTCGTGACAAAAACTTAAAGGTGCTCTTTGGTAGCGATGTGAATAGTTTTCACGGGCATATCTAAGCCTATTTCTGTTTCGGTTACCGAGCAGCGATAGGCCAACACTTCTACCCCTGCCGCCTGGGCCTGATAAAGAGCTTGGCTAAAAGCAGGGTCCATTTGGGTGTGAGGCCGGAACAAAACTGCATCCTGGCGCTGAATAATAAAAATTACCGCTGCCCGCGCGCCTTGGCCCATCAGTTCTGTTAATTCTCCCACCTGGCGCGCGCCCCTTAGAGTAGGGGCATCGGGAAACAAAGCTACACCATCCTCCACTAAGGTGCAACCTTTTACTTCTATATAGCAGTCTGGTTTATCCTGCCCTTGGAGCAAAAAATCAAAGCGACTACGTTTGTATCTAGGTTCAGCCTTGATACTGTCATAGCCCTTAAAAGTGGGCCAAGCACCGGCATCAAGAGCCAGCTTGGCTAAACGATTGGGTACACCGCTGTCCACCGAAACTAAAACTTCCCGACCCTTCACTAATTTTAAATCAAAAGCAGTTTTTCTGTTGGGATTGGCTGCTGCCGCTACATATACTTCCGCTCCGGGGAAAAGCAGTTCCTTTAATCTACCCGGATCGGCCACATGGGCTAAAATCTCCTTTCCCTTCAGATCGACCTGGGCTAAGAACCGATTAGGGCGGGCAATTAGGCACCCTTTCTTCAGCGGAGGTAAGGTAATGTTTATGGGGGTCACTGGTGCCACCTTCTTTCCATTAAGCAACTGTGCTTATTTTATACACAGGGTACTAAGCAAAAGCAACCCAAAAAAAATAGTAAGACCTAGCCCGCCCAACGTCATAACTAAGGTATAAACCGCTCCGACTTAATAAAAGCGGCTTTCCTTTTTTATGCCCTAATGTTAAATTAAAGGCGGAGGTCAGCAAAGGAGGAACTCTTATCATGCGCATTGTCATTGCACCGGATTCGTTTAAGGGCAGTCTGACTGCTGTCCAAGCAGCAGAGGCCATGGCTGCCGGGGTAAAGCGCATCTTTCCTCAAGCCGAGCTGGAGCTAGTCCCCATGGCTGACGGGGGTGAAGGAACCACCGCGGCCCTGGTTATGGCCACCAACGGCAGTTTGCGCCACGTAACCGTAACCGGTCCATTAGGTGAGCCGGTTCAGGCTAGCTATGGTGTGCTGGGGGATGGAGAAACCGCGGTGATAGAAATGGCTGCCGCCGCCGGCCTGTACTTAGTTCCCGAGGACAAGCGAAATCCCCTTCTTACCACTACTTACGGTGTGGGTGAACTGATAGCCGCGGCCCTGGCTTCTGGCTGCCGACATTTGATCATCGGCATCGGCGGCAGTGCCACCAACGACGGCGGTGTCGGTATGGCTCAGGCTCTAGGGGCACGGTTTCTAGATGTAAGCGGTAAGGATATCGGCTGGGGCGGTGGCAACCTCAAGGATTTGGCCCACCTAGACCTAGCGCCCATAAAGTCCCGTCTGCACGGGGTGAAAATTACTGTGGCCTGTGATGTAAACAACCCCCTCTGCGGACCGCACGGGGCAGCTGCCATCTACGGACCGCAAAAAGGAGCTACTCCGGACATGGTAGCCCGGCTGGACGCCAACCTGGCTCACTTGGCTGAAGTCATCCGACACCACCTGGGGCGGGACATCAAAGAGGTTCCCGGAGCTGGAGCCGCCGGTGGGCTTGGGGCCGGGCTGATGGCCTTTTTAGGGGCCACTTTAAAACCAGGCATTGACATTGTTATCCAAGCTGTAGGTCTGGCGGAACGTCTGCACCGGACCAATCTGGTGCTCACCGGTGAAGGCAAAATAGATGCTCAGACTGCCTTCGGTAAGACCCTGGCCGGTATTGCTCAAGCAGCCCAAGCAAACAACATTCCGGTGATCGCCATTGCCGGCGGTATCGGCGACGATGTGGAACCGGTTTATGCCTGCGGCATCCAGGCTGTCTATCCCCTTACTCCCTACCCTCTCTCCTTGCCGGAAGCCATGCGTCGCAGCCAAGAACTGCTTGTCTTAGCTACCGAACGGGCCCTGCGTCTGGTTACCGTGGGCCAGCAACTTAGCTTTCTGGGCAAAAATAAGTAGGTATCGAGTAATAGGGGATAACTATGCTAAAAGCCGCTCCCTGCCTGAGGGAGCGGCTTTGCTAAGGCTTTATTTATGATGGTCTATTTTCCGCCTACATCAACTCCGGCCGGCAGTGTCTGCAGCTCGCCTTCGGTAGCGGCCACAACCACAGCACCGGCAGCGTCACCGATCACATTCATGGAGGTACGGATCATGTCAAAGATCCGGTCCACGCCGGCGATAAGAAGGATACCGTCCAGCGGCAGTCCCACTGTCTGCAGCACCATACTGAGCATGATCATGCCGGCACCGGGAACACCGGCGGTACCGATAGAAGCTAAGGTAGCCGTGAGGATGATCATTAGATACTGCGGGAGACCAAGTTGAATACCATAAACCTGGGCGATGAAAAAGGCGCAGACACCCTGGTAAATAGCCGTGCCGTCCATATTGATGGTGGCGCCCAGCGGTTGAACAAAGCTGGAGATTTCATTGGGCACACCTAAGTTCTCTTGAGCATTGCGCATGGAAACAGGCAGCGTAGCGCTGCTGGAGCAAGTGGTGAAGGCCACAGCCCAAGCCTCGAACATCCCCTGGAAAAAATGCAGTGGACTCATCCGGGCAAAAAGGTAAACTGCTCCCGAATACACCACGGCTGCGTGCAAAAGGTTGGCAATGTAGACAGCAATCAGTGCTTTGGCTAACGGTAGTAACACATCCGGTCCATTGGTAGCTGTAACCCAGGCCATGAGAGCCCCGGCAGCGTAAGGTGCCAAGCCCATTACCATGCCGGTAATTTTATACATTACTTCAGCAACGCTATTACAGAAAGCCAAGAACGGTTTACCCTTGTCGCCGATCATAGTGGCCGCTACACCGGCAAAGAGGGCAAATACAATAATTTGCAGCATGTTATCAGTGGCCAGCGAGTTGATTATATTGGTCGGCACCATGTTAAGAAAGACTTCGATAACGTTGGGCATCGGTTTGGCCTCGTATTTGTCTACTTCTTTCAGTACAAACCCGGCCCCCGGTTGTATTATAAGAGCCACAATAAGGCCGATAACAATAGCGACGGCGGTAGTAATCAGAAAATAAGCTACAGTTTTTCCGCCGACACGACCCAGTTTCCTCAGGTCGCCGATACTGGAGGCGCCAACTACCAGCGAAGCGAACACCATGGGCGCTATAAGCATCTTGATCAGCCGAATAAAGAGATCGCCCACAGGTTTAAGCGCTGCCAGTTGGGGGAAAATGAGGCCTAACACCGCACCGATAAGAAATCCGATCAGGATTTTCTGCCACAGTTTCACTCTTGTACCCCCCCCTTAAAAGAGTTGGTGTCATCTTGGGACTGGCCTTCTTCCATCTATTTGCTCGTAATCACCCCCTAAAACGAAGGTTGAGGCCTTAGGTAATTTTGAGTTGTTCTCGCCGCTTTTCGGCGCTTTTCATGATACCTTTCAAGCTCACTACCGCCCGTTCGTGCGTGCCCTGGCCTATTTCACCAACTTCGTCATAAGCTTTGAACCGGAAAAAAAGGCGATTGTCTTGCACTTGTTCCAGGACCGCTTGTACCGTGACTGTTAAGCCCAGGAGCGTCGGGGCTGTGTGCTTGAAGTTGAAACCTGTGCTTACCGTTACAAAACCATCGGGAAGTTTGGGATCCACCGCCCTTACCGCTGCCTCAACTACAAAAGCAACTAACACCGGCGTGGCAAACATGGTTTTTAAGGCACCGCTACCAAAATGGAGGGCTGTGTCTGCCTCGGTAACCACCTTTTGAACGGTGGCGGCAGCACCTGGCTGTAATTTAAATAGACTTTGCATGCCTCTACCTCCCTTTTTTTGGTAATCCGAGCAGGGGATCTGGTCCGGGACCGAGATTTGTTATGTTGCCGCTTGTGCAATGATGGGCAACTGGGTCATTATTGCGACCCTTATGATTATATATATTGGCCTCGACGGCAGGAATTCCTGCTGCCGGCCCCTATTTAAATTTTAGAACTTTAAGTTCCTGGGCAATGAAGCTCGAACGACTATTTTGGCCCTGGCAATAACCTCGTATCAGCAGCGGTTTAAGCTGCCCGCTAAACAGGATATGACCGTAGCGATGGTAAACATCTTCAAAAACAGTAACATCCAGTAAGCCGGTTTCGTCTTCCAGGGACAAAAACGCCACCCGGCGACCGCTTCTGGTGGGCGGACGGTGCGGTCTTATCGGCAATCCAGCTACCCAACATTCTACCCCGGGCCGTTGTCGAGAAGCAGCACCGATAGGCAATACTCCAGCCCCAGCTAGCTGCGATCGAACTAAGCTTAAGGGGTGTCCACTCCAAGAAAAGCCGAGGATATCCCATTCTAAAGCGATCCGCTCGGCCGGAGTGAAATCAGGTACCTTTGAGCCGGTACAATTCAGGTTGTCCTGCCATAACAGAGCACGCCGGTTAGGGTTAAAAGCCAAGGCCGCTCCGGCTAAAATTAAAGCTGCGCGTAAATTGGCCGGAAGATCTACCCGCTCGGTTAAGTCTGCCCAGGAAATAAATGCTTGGTTTTCCCGCACAGCCAGCAGTTCGGTTAAGACCTTCTCTTTCATCCCTTTGATTTGCTTGAGGCCAATTCTAAGGGCACCGTTTTCCACCGTGTAACCGGCAGCGCTTACATTAATATCCGGCGGCAGTATTTTAATCCCCCGCCGCCGTGCCTCCCCGATCAGCACCCAGGGTGGATAATAACCCAAGGGCTGGCAGCTTAGCAACGCAGCCAAATATTCGGCCGGGCAGTGAGCCAGCAAATAAGCGGTTTTGTAGGCTGTGGTAGCAAAAGCGGCGGCATGGGCTTCGCAAAAGCCGTAGCTGGCATAACCGGCTATAGTGGCGAAAATTTCTTCTGCTTCCTGGCGCTTAAGGCCCCGACCCATGGCTCGGGCGATAAACTCCGAACCGATGGCATCCATTTCTTTTTGGGATCGGGCATGGGTCATCACCCGCCGCAGCCGGTCGGCCTCCCCAGCGGTAAAGCCGGCGATAATGCGGGCAATTTCGATCACCTGCTCCTGAAACAGTACTACCCCGAAAGTCTTAGCCAGCACCGGCTTAAGTTCTGGATGTGGATAAGTCACGGCCTCTTGGCCCCGACGGCGGGCTACAAACGGATCCACCATATTACCTTTGATTGGTCCGGGACGAATCAGGGCTAGGCTGGCCACAATATCCTCCATATTGTCGGCAGCCAATCGCCGCTGCAAAGCCCGCTGAGCCGGACTTTCCAATTGGAAGACCCCAATAGTGTTACCGGAGCGCAGCAGCTCAAATGTCTTGACATCATCCAGAGGCAAATTCTCATAGGGGATTTCCTTTCCACCCCTGCTTGTTAGGACCAGAGATTCCTCTACTGCGCTTAACGTGCGCAGTGATAACAAATCCAGCTTCACTAAGCCTAAATCCTCGATATCGTTTTTATCGAACTGGGTCACCACAGCTCCTTTGGCTGAATACTGCAGGGGAACCAGAGTCGACAGGGGTTCGCGAGCCACTACCAATCCACCCAGGTGGGTCCCTAAGTGACGGGGAAACCCGGCCGCGGCAGCGCAAAAAGAAAGCAGCTGTTGATATCGCTCCCAGGGTAGGGAGCTGTTTTTTAATTCCGGCACTTTCTCCCGCGCCGCTATAATGCCATCGGCCGGTACGAAATAAGGCAGGCGTTTTGCCAGTTGGTCAACCTCGTCTGGAGGCAATTCTAAGGCTTTGCCCAAATCCCGCACGGCTGACCGGGCTTGAAAGGTACTATAGGTGGCCACCGCCGCCACTTTATCCCGGCCATACCGCTCCTTCAAGTATTCGGCCAGCTCATCGCGCCGCCTGGCGTCCACATCCAGATCAATATCCGGCTGCTCTGCCCGTTCCCGGCTGAGAAAGCGCTCAAACAACAGCTGGCGGTGAAAAGCGTCCACTTCGGTAATCCCCAAACAATAGGCCACCACCGAGTCGGCGGCCGATCCGCGCCCGGCGCAACGAATACGACGGACCTTGGCTTCTCTGACCACATCCCATAAGACGAGAAAGTAATCGGCAAAGCCAAGGTCCGCGATCACCGCCAGCTCCTGCTTTAGCCGCTGACGTAACGTGTCCGTTAGGCTACCGTAACGCTCAAAGGCACCCTGAAAAGTAAGCCGCTGTAGCATGGACACAGCTGTTTCTCTCGGCGGAGCAGGAAAGCGAGGAAACAGCAGTTTTCCCGTAGGTAGCGAAGGACTGAGCGATTCGGCCAGCCGTGCACTTTCCGTCACTGCTTGCGGATAAGCGGCCAATAGTGCTTTTATTTCAGCCGCCGACTTTAAATAGTTTTCGCTATTGAGCGGCCGCTCTGAATGCACAGTAGACACGGTAGTATGAGTCCGGACACAGGTAAACAGATCATGTAGAGGAAAATCCTCCCGGCTGGCATAATGGACATTAGCCGTGGCCACTAATTTTATCTTTAGAGCCGCGGCTAAATCAGCCAAGGTGCGATGCAAATAATTGTCACCCGGTAATAACCCGGCTACTAATTCTAAATAAAAATCGGGGCCGAACAAAGCCTGCAGCCTTCGGGCGGCCGCCTCAGCCTCCAGTAAACGTCCTTGTAAAATAAGCGCCGGTATTTCTCCCCGGCGACAACTGGACAGCGCCACCAAGCCCTGACGATGGGCCGCCAAGTTCTCCCTCGTAACCTCCGGCTCTCGCCGCCTTCCCTCCAGGTGAGCCCTGCTAAGCAGCCGGCACAGATTGCGATAGCCGCCTTCATCACGGGCCAACAGTACCAAATGATAACCACCGACAGTGGTCACCTCCGCCCCTAAGATAGGCTTAATCCCCGCAGCCCCAGCCGCCCGGACAAACCGCACTGCCCCCGATAAGTTATTATGGTCGGTGAGAGCCAGCGCCGGTTGCCCCAACTTAGCCGCTCGCTCCACCAAAGACTCGATAGAACTGGCCCCGTCTAAAAAAGAAAAGGGCGAATGAACGTGTAGGTGAGCAAAAGGCGGCTCAAGCATGAATCAAGCTCCTCTCTAGTGGCACAGTTTGCGGGCGGCCACAGAGGGCCGCCCCTACACCTGGGTTTCAGCTATCTCGGACAGTCCCCGTGGCTAGTCATAAACCTTGTATAAGAACCAGCAGCCCGAAATTCGTTCCTGATAAAGCTCGTAGAGCCCGCCGTCGTCGGCCAGCAGCCGGTAAAACACTTTTTCCGGCTCATTCTCCCACCAGGCGCCGGTATCCACCCATCGTTCCAGAACGGCAGTAACAAAGTAACGTTTCTTTCGCCACTGAAAAAAGTGCGGACCACCGTCTGTCGCTGTAACAGTTACCGGGTGTTCAACCAGTCGCATGGTCCAGT
>DURJ01000123.1 GCA_012837285.1 Bacillota bacterium | reverse complement strand
CGGATTGCGTAACCTTACCAGACCTCGCGAGTACTCTGATGCTTATGGATCGTCCAACCCCGTCTCCGGGATTACCCCTGTCGCTTAAATCCTTAAAAATTGTGTCTTGACATTGGGGTCCACTATATACTGTCACGAAGTCATTAACACGGGAAGGATGAGATTATTGCCATTTGCGCTATAGGATATTGAATGTACTGGAAGACTAAAGGAGGCAGGCTTAACGGAGAGGAGTTGATGCTATATGACGACAGCTAGAATTCTTTTTCTCTACAATGCAGTGGCTGATGCTAAGAAACGAGGTTATTTCCCGCAGCTTATGTCTTGTTCCCAAATTGATGTTTTCAGCGAAGCGTTAAACAATACCGGGCACCAGGTGGTCCAACTTAACCTTCGCAGTCCAGAGCAACTGAGAGATTTTGTCCGTACGAACGGGCCCTTCAATATTGCTTTTTGCATTGCCGAAGGATTCTTGGATCTGCCCGCAGCGATAGCAGACGGTTCCGGCGCGGCCTGGGTGCGCCGAGTTTTGGCTGATTTGGGCGTAGAGGCGACTCATTCCGCTGCACCCACAATGGAAGTATGCTGGTACAAAGATAGAACCCATCAGGCTTTGAGTCGGTTCGGCCTTCCTATTCCCCAGTATTGTGTTATTCGCCCGGAACTGGAATCGCTAAAACAGCAATTGCGGTCTATTGAGCGGGAAATGACTTTTCCTTTGTTTGTAAAGCCGGCTGCTGGAGGTACAAGTGTAGGCATTTCTGAACGATCTCTGGTTTCCACTCCCCGGGAGTTGGGAGCGCAGGTGCATAGTTTGCTCAGGGAATTCAAAAACCCTCCTGTGCTGGTGGAAACGTACCTAAGGGGCCGAGAATACACGGTGGGCGTTATGGGCAATCGTGACAAGTTGGTCCTGCCGATTATTGCCTTTCCTTTGGACCAGAAGGTTCGTACTTTAAGGACCAAGAGAAATGGGGATAAATCCGGCCAAGAGAAAATTGCAGCAGGCGATCCCCGGTACCGATTATTGTCGGGATTGGCAGTTGACGTTTTTGATGCCGTGGGAGCCCAAGATGTGCTGCGAATTGATTTCAAGGAAGACGGTGAGGGCAAGCCAGTGGTTATCGATGTCAACGGGAGCCCAGCTCTGACGCCGTCGGCTTCTCTAGCCCAGATGGCCGCCTGGGCCGGGTTTTCTTACCAACAGTTTATCGAGCTGTTCATAAATATCGCCTTGGAACGGGTTTGTGGCCAAGTTGACAGTATGAAGAAGTTAGAAAGTACCTGTGATTGCGGTGGCACTGACTCTCGCTGAATTGGGCGCCAATGATAAAGAATTTGCCAGTGATCATATTATGATAGCCTTATAGGCCGGGATTTTGTTCCTGGGCTGAGAAATATTCTGAGCAACTTGCTTACCAGCAGGAATAGAGGAATTTGATCGCGAATATTATGAATAAGGGTATGTTTCCACTTGTTGGAGCTAGACCCATAAATAGCCTTTTCGAATAGGCAATGAAAGCTACAGGGGGCGAGCATGATGCTGAAGCGTTACCTGATAGAACTTGGCACCGGAATCGATCAACACGGCCAAGATCCCACAGCAGCGGCGAAGCGAGCCGTAAAGGACGCTATCTCCAGAAGCTATCTTACCGGCATACGGGAGATTCTAGGAATCCAGGATTTTAACCGGATGGTGGTAAAGGTCAAAGTGGCTGTGCCGTATGCGGACAAGGTAAAGGCCGAGGAGGTGCTGGCTCCGATACCTTTTGGTAACAAGTCGCTAGAGGTTGTGGAAGGTGGCTTAGTGGCGGAAGGGATGACGATACCGGAACTAGGCGATGCCGGACCCGAGATTATTATGGCCAATGCGGCTGTGACTGTTTGGGTGGAGGTTTGAGATGGGCGGTAAGGTAGGCATTATTGCCAACCCCGCCTCCGGCAAAGACATCCGGCGTCTGGTAGCGTTTGGTTCGGTATTTGACAACGAAGAGAAAGTAAGCATTGTCCGCCGCATTTTGTTAGGGTTGGAAGCGGCTGGGGTGGAAGAGATTGTGATTATGCCCGATACTTACGGTATTGGCGACCGAGCTTTGGAAGGATTGGGAAAGCGTAAGTTAAGTCCCAAAGTGGATTTCCTTACCATGGAAATCGGTCATGGCGGCGCTGATTCCACCCGAGCGGCCGACAAGATGCAGGCTTTGTCGGTGGCGGCTATTGTGGTGCTAGGGGGCGACGGTACCTGCCGGGCGGTGGCCAAAGGATGTGAACAAGTGCCGTTGGTGGCAGTGTCTACCGGGACTAACAATGTATTTCCGGTAATGGTGGAGGGGACCATAGCTGGCCTAGCGGCCGGAGTGGTAGCCACTACCGACGCAGGGGTTATCCGCCCAGCGAAAAAGCTGGATGTTTACGGCCCTGAGGGCTGGCGGGATTTGGCGCTGGTGGACGCGGTGGTGACAAACGAGACCTTTATTGCTTCTCGGGCTCTGTGGGATATGGAGCGGATTGAAGCTATTGTAGCTACCAGGGCGGAGCCTCATACCATCGGTCTGTCAGCAGTAGCCGGCTGTCTGTCACCGGTAGGGCCGGAGGAACCGGCTGGAATCTATCTGGAGCTCAATCGAAAGCAGCCTAGAATTACGGTGCAGTCACCGGTGGGACCCGGTTTGTTTGCTGCTGTCCCGGTGGGTAGCTGGCAGCGGCTGGCGGTGGGAGAGAAGGTCACGATAGGGGCCAGTAGCAGTCCCCGGTTACTGGCCTTGGACGGTGAACGGGAAGTGTTGCTGCGGGCCGGGGAAGAGGCTCAGATTGCACTATCGGCGGCGGGGCCGTGGGTGGTGGATATTACCGCCACCTTACGGCAGGCGCAACGATGCGAGTTTTTCTGTCGCGAACAAGCTAAGTAGGAAACCTAAGTGGGCAAGCAAGCTCCTTCAGGGAGAGAGGACTTCACTAGGCACAGAAATCTGTATATTGGGAAAAATGAAGTTAGCTAAGGGGGGTGAGGTGTATCTTTGTTAGGTCTTCGACAAAACTTGAGGAGGTGTACTGTCCGTGGAAAAAAGTAAACTGATGGATCTTTACCGGGAAATGGTACGGGTGCGCGAATTCGAAACCAAGGTCTCGGAACTTTTTGCCCAAGGTAAGATTCCAGGTTTTGTTCACCTCTATATTGGCGAAGAAGCTACAGCAGTGGGAACCTGTGCTAATCTAAGGGACGATGACTATATTACCAGCACCCACCGTGGTCATGGTCACTGCCTGGCCAAAGGCGGTGACATGAAACTGATGATGGCAGAACTGTTTGGCAAGAAGACCGGCTATTGTAAGGGCAAAGGCGGATCTATGCATATTGCCGATGTGGACATGGGCATCTTGGGTGCTAACGGGATTGTGGGCGGCGGCCTGGCTATTGCCCCGGGAGCCGGACTGGCGGCCAAACTGCGGGGTACCGATCAAGTAACGACCTGTTTCTTCGGCGACGGTGCTTCCAACCAGACCACTTTTCACGAAGGTATTAACTTGGCCTCTATCTGGAGACTGCCGGTGATTTTTGTGTGTGAGAATAACGAGTATGGTATTTCCCTGCACCAATCTCGTCACCAGCGTATTGCTGATGTTGCCGACAGGGCGGTGGCGTACGGCATTCCGGGCGTGGTGGTGGATGGGAACGACGTGATGGCAGTGTACGAAGCCGTGGCTGAGGCGGTCAAGCGGGCCCGGGCTGGGGAAGGCCCCACCCTAATCGAAGCTAAGACCTATCGTTGGCGCGGCCATTTTGAAGGGGATCCTACTGTTTATCGGGATGAGAAAGAGGTAGCCGAATGGAAAGCACGTTGCCCCATTGAGCGGTTCGGCAAACACTTAATCGAGATGGACATAGCCACTGAAAAGGAGCTCAATACGATCAAAGCCGAAGTGGATGCCGAGGTGGAAGAGGCGGTGCGTTTTGCCCAGGAAAGCCCGCTGCCGGCGCCGGAGGAAGCGCTGGAAGACGTGTACGCGTGAGGAAGGAGGGAAAACAATGCGCCAGTTAAGTTATGCCGAAGCTATCCGGGAAGCACTTCGTCTTGAAATGCGGCGGGACAGCAGTGTTTTTGTGTTGGGGGAAGATGTAGGTCAGTTCGGCGGTTGTTTTGGTGTTACCGGTGATCTGTGGCAAGAGTTTGGTGAGGATCGGGTCCGGGATACGCCGATTTCGGAGACAGCCATTATCGGCGCAGCAGTCGGTGCAGCTGCTACCGGCATGCGCCCAGTACCGGAGATTATGTTCTGCGATTTTCTCACTGTGTGCATGGATCAACTGGTGAACCAAGCTGCCAAGATGCGCTATATGTTTGGCGGCAAGGCGAAGATGCCGCTTACGGTTCGTGCTCCGGTAGGTGGCGGAATCTCGGCGGCGGCGCAGCACTCCCAAAGCCTGGAGGCGTGGTTTGCCCATATTCCCGGCCTGAAGGTGGTGATGCCGTCCACAGCGGCCGACGCTAAGGGACTGCTTACAGCTGCCATCAGGGATGATAATCCGGTGATGTTTTTCGAGCACAAGTTGCTCTATCCGGTGAAGGGCGAGGTTCCGGAGGGTGAGTATGTTGTACCCCTGGGCCGGGCCGAGGTCAAGCGGGAAGGATCGGATGTGACGGTGGTAGCCACTTCCATTATGGTCCAGAAAGCTTTGGAAGCGGCAGACAAACTAGCTGCCGAAGACATTAGCCTGGAAGTGGTCGACCCCCGTAGCTTGGTACCGCTTGATGAGGAAACGATTCTGGCCTCGGTGGAAAAAACCGGCCGCGTAGTCATTGCTCAGGAGGCGGCTACTCGTTCCGGCTTTAGTGCCGAAATCGCCGCTGTGATTGCTGAGAAAGCTCTGGATTACCTGGATGCTCCTTTAAAACGGGTGGGCAGCAAACCGGCCCCGATCCCGTTTGCCGGTGTGCTGGAGCAATTTATCTTACCGGATACCGACGACATTATTGCAGCGGTAAGAGAACTGGCCTAAAAAGGAGCCCGCTCGGGCTCCTTTTCAAACCGCAGTTCAAAGCAATGAGCCAAGGAAAGGAAGGATACTGTGGCGCAGGAAGTGCTCATGCCCAAACTGGGTCTTACTATGACCGAAGGGACTATCGGGGCTTGGCTAAAACCGGAGGGCGGCTATGTAACTAAGGGCGAGCCCCTGTTTGAAGTAGCGACAGATAAGATTACAAATACAGTAGAGGCACTGGGCGAAGGAATTTTGAAAATAGTGTTACCGGAGGGCGGCACAGCCGCGGTAAGCGACGTGGTGGGATACTTATTGGCCGAGGGTGAAGAAATGCCGGATAGAGCTGTGGCCGTGGCCGCGCCGACCCCGGCTGCGCCCGCAAAGGCAGCGGAGAAGGTGAAGGTAGCTGCTCAGCCTGAGCCGAAAAAGGAAAAGACCCGGATCAGAGCCACACCGGCGGCCCGACGACGGGCGCGAGATGCCGGCATCGATCTGGCTGAGGTGCCAGGCAGTGGGCCAGACGGCCGCATTGTGGAAGCGGATATAGAGGCTTACCTGGAGCAACAAAAAGTGCCGGCGGCAGCCGTAGCCGCTGACCTGCCGGTGAAGGCTACGCCGACGGCGGTGAAGCTGGCTCAGGAATTGGGCGTGGATTTAGCTGCATTGGCGAAAGAGCGTCGCCTTACCAAGAGAGACGTGCTGGCGGCAGCCTTATTAGCTGAAGAAGGCGAAGAAGAGCGCCTGCCTTTGACAGGTATCCGTAAGGTGATAGCAGAGCGCATGGCCGAGAGCTGGAGCCTAGCTCCTCATGTTACCATCAATATGGAAGTGGATATGAATCGGGCCAAAGCTATCCGACAGGAACTCAATGCTGATTGTGAGCCGGAAGACAGGCTCTCGTACAACGATTTTGTCATTAAGGCTGCGGCCCAAGCCCTGACCGAGTACCCGGCTCTAAATGGCACCATAGCGTCAGAAGAGATTATCTACCATCACTTTGTCCATATGGGTGTAGCCGTGGCTTTAGATCAGGGGCTGATTGTGCCGGTGGTGCGCCATGCCGACAAGAAGTCCTTAAGAGAAGTGGCCCGGGAAGTGAAGGATCTGGCCCAAAGAGCCCGAGCTGGCAACCTCAACTTAGACGAGATTACCGGCAGCACCTTCACCATCACCAATTTAGGCATGTACGGTGTCGACGACTTTACCCCCATCATCAACCAGCCAGAAAGCGCTATCTTAGGAGTGGGCGCGATTAAAGACCGGCCGGTGGTGGTGGACGGCACCGTAGTCATACGCCCCCTGATGAAACTGAGCCTGTCTTTCGACCACCGCCTGGTGGACGGTTCGGTGGCAGCCGAGTTTCTACGCCGAGTACGGGAACTGCTGGAAAACCCTTATGGTGTCCGGCCCGAACTAGCCTAGAATAGCTTAAAGGAACAGCCTGCTTGGAAGCAGGCTGTTTTTGCTGGGGTCAGAGAAGGTTCCCTGTACCTATTGCTATGTTAAATTTGCCACTACAGGGTTGTCTTCTAACCGTTGCCTGGCTGCCCGTACATGGTCGGCGGCATTTTGATTTCCTTCTGTTTCCAACGCACAGGCATATTCCTCCAAACCGCCGGTTGAGATCAATTTTATCCCCTGCTTGGAATCAACGAGGTCTATAGTGTACATATACAGGACGACGCGTGCACGTCTCTCCGAATCCAGAAAACCCATGGCCACCGACTGGGCTAGATCCAACAACGATTCGCACAACTCGGGATCATCATCTTTATGCTGATGGACCCACTGGGTAATGATATCGGTTACAGTGGTGCCAAAGATAAGGAAGTCTTCTTCCGAGATATCATGCTCGACCAGGTATTCTACATAATCTCGGAGGAAATTGCCGCTTTGTTTTGGCGTTTTCACAATCCAAGTTAACAGTGCCCGGTAGAAATCCCGTATACCGTTGATCACCGAATAAGGTGGGAACGACAAAATCTTACCTTCGGTAATCGCCATTAGGCCAGGTTGAATGCTCTCCAGCGTTTGCTGAGACAAATCCTGGGCTAGCAAAGGGTTGCCATCTATATACTCATCTATTGCTTCGCAGCCAGCCACCCATTCCTCTTTGGTGCAGTCTGGATGGTCAAGGTTGTACTTGTCCACTAATTCGGCTAGTTCTTCATGACCAATGCTTAGGTCGGAACAGGACAATTGAAACATACTCGTCCAGATCGGGTTGTCTGTTTTATAATCATCGTCTAAGGCCAAAAATAGAGCCCAGATAAGAGGAGGATAATCGTCTTCTTCCAGATCGGACTGTTGGAGGAAACCTATCAGTTGCCAGATCACTTTAGCCCGCAAATCTTCTGTCACCAGGATATCCAGAGCAGCAGCCAGTCTTTTTGCCATCTGCTCGTCGCTGATGTCATCGATTTTCTCTTCGTCCTCGACGAACTCTTCCAGCGCAGGACATAATTCATCGGCATCAAAGCGGATATGGCGGCCAAAAAAATGGTTTTCCAGCAAATCCATCAGCTGATCAAAAATGGTCTCACTTTCGTCTTCGTCCAAGTCCGTAACCGCAGCCAGCATCTTGTTCGCATATGTACCCAATAGTTCCGGATCCGGTAAACCGGCGTCGTCATCAACCGGTGCCAGTCCAGCGGCCAAAGCCAGCGCGTCTACCGCTAGATGAAGCTGTGGGAAGTAGTATTCTTCCGGCACTTTAATGATGCGCGATATTGTCTGTGCCGCTGCCTCTACCTTACCCCGGCAGCAGCGCTTGTACTTTTTCCCGCTCTCACAGGGACAAGGATCATTGCGCCCGATCGAAATCATTGTGCTCAAATCAAATACACCTCGTTTATTAAATTAGGTCGTGAGCAACAGCTCAAACTTAAATCCGATTGATCGTCATTTGTATTGTAACAATTGATAGTTGTAATGACAACAGGAAATTCAGCTACCTCCCAAAAATGCAAACTGTGCAGGAGAACAAGAATACAAGGAACAGGTTTTCCATGAGCACCTGATTTGATGGGGACCTGTTTTTGAGATAGGAAATCAAGTGGAGCATCTAGAAATACGTACCAACCAGTCCACGAAGGGATGAAGTTTATGCTGCCGACAGTTGTCTTCATAAGTTATCCCCGCCTGACCCAATACATTAAGGAGCTAGGGATAAGTCTCCCCCAAGAGGTTAACTTTAGAATCATCGACCTTACCCTGGATGTGGAAGCTGTCCTTGATATGGAAAGAGAAGGAACGGTAGATGTGTTCATATCTTCTGGGGGAAACGCTAAATTGCTGTCTCAACATCTAACCACAACATTGGTAGAAGTTGAGGTGACTGGCTTCGACCTCCTGCAGGCATTTCTGAAAGTCAAGGTTCATGCCAATCGTGCTGCCATAGTGTCATGCCTGGAGAGCTTGCCACCTATTGATCCAATCAGGGAAATCTTAGCACTTGAAGTCGAATCCATAAGTTATGAACAACCCCAGGAGGTTGACCCAATCTTAAATAGGCTGCGTGAACAAGGTATTTATGACATTGTAGGCGGAAGCCTTATTGCGGAAAGGGCTGAGGCCATGGGGTTACGAGGGCACATAATTTATTCCGAAGAAGGCATTTCCCATGCTCTATCAACAGCCTCACGATTAGCCCTAGCCCAACGAGAACACGTGGAACGAGCCCAGGTTATGCAAGCTGTGTTTGATTTTGCTCACAGTGGTATCCTGGCTGTAGATAGTAATGGATTAATTACCAATTTAAACAAGAACGCGGCGGAAATTGCTGGTCGACAAAAGAAAGATATGTTGGGGCAACCAGCTCATTACTTTTTCCATAAGAGCAAGCTGCAAACAGTGTTAACTACTGGTCAGCCGGCGACTGATCAAGTAGAGCAAATAGGCAAACAAGATGTTCTTACCAATTGGGTTCCCTTATTGATTAAGGGTCGACTTAACGGGGCGGTCGCTACTTTTCAGCCCATTGGCGCTGTCCAGGCATCAGAACAAAAGATTCGTCTTAACTTGTATCAGAAAGGCCTTGTGGCTAAGAATACCCTGGACAATGTTGTCGGAACCAGTCGTACTATTTTACAGGCCAAGAGCCAGGCCAGACTGTTTGCTAAAAGTGAGTCCACAGTACTTATTATTGGGGAGACCGGTACCGGTAAAGAGATCTTTGCTCAAGGTATTCACAACGCCAGCCGTAGAGCGCAGGGCCCTTTTGTGGCGATCAACTGTGCTGCTTTGCCAGAAAACTTGTTAGAGAGCGAGTTATTTGGTTACGAAGGGGGAGCATTTACTGGAGCACGGAAGCAGGGAAAACCGGAATTATTTGAGCTCGCCCATAGAGGTACGATTTTCTTAGATGAAATCGGAGAGATAGCATTAGGGGTACAGGCACGGTTGCTCAGGGTCTTGGAAGAACGTGAAGTTATGCGAATTGGCGGAGATAGAGTTATTCCTGTAGATGTACGAATCATCGCTGCTACCAATAAAAATTTGCATGAGTTGGCCCAAGAGTCATTTCGTAAGGATTTGTTTTATCGCCTATGCGTGTTGTTACTGAGATTACCGCCTCTTCGGGAAAGGCCAGAGGATGTTCCTATTTTCTTAGAGTACTTTTTGCGGGAGCTGGATTGCATCTTGCCACGGCCCGTACTGACGGCCATCATGGAGCATCAGCAATTTAGAACTTATCAATGGCCGGGCAACGTACGGCAACTTCGCAATTTTGCTGAAAGGCTCGCAACTTTAGCTTTCATGACTCAAGATCCCAATGAATTAGTTTCCTTGGCATTAACAACATATACCTCCACTGCAGAAGAGAAAAGCAGAAAAGACGAGGTTTTGCGGGCTCTCAAAGCGGCCGGTGGGAACAGAAAGGAAGCGGCTGAATTATTAGGGATTAGCCGTACAACTCTCTGGCGTCGCATGAGAGAATGGGGACTAGATTATGATGAAACAATGAAACAGAATGAAACAGCGAATTAAACATGTTTAATCTGTAAACAGAAAATACGGACTTAAAGCGGGCACGAGCCCGCTTTTTCCCTTGGCATGGATCATGCATTAATTAGTGGGCGAAAGCGACAAATCTGCAGTTATGACTTGAACACTCAAATTAAAGCAAACATTTCGAAGAACGAAAAGGCGTTTTGCAACTAAAGAATTGTTGTGTTAACCACGGGGGTGATAAACAATGAATACTGTGCAACCTATTTAGAATTAATTCACTTGTTAGGCACAAAAAAATCAAAGCAATAAGAAAGGAGTGTTGAAGTTGGATTTGATTGCTTTAATTTTGTTCATTGTAGTTATCGCGGTGTCCTTTTTAAAGAAAACTAACGCTGGAATTTTAGCTTTTGCTATTGGAGCGATTGCTGTACGCATATTTTCTTTAACTGATAAAGACCTCATTGGAGCAATTAGCACCTCTATGTTCTCCATATTGGTTGGAATTACTTTGCTGTTTGTAGCAATCAACTCAACCGGTGCCTTGGAACTCCTAGCAAAAAAGATTGTTGCATTAGCCGGCGATCGCGTCTGGATCATTCCAATTGCTATTTACGCTGCTGGTTTTACTATTGCTGGCATTGGACCTGGTGCGATTCCTGCGCTGGCGATTATCCCAGGATTAGCGGTTTCTGTGGCTGCAGCAGTTGGATATGATCCTCTTATGTTAGCCCTGATTGGTGAGTGTGGTCTAATGGCTGGTCGCATGACGCCAATTACACCAGAAGGTGCTCTTATCACGGAAGTGGCTGCTAGCGCCGGGATAGAGAACGTAATGCCAACAATCCTGGTATCAAAGGACGCTTGTAACAATTATATTTTCTGTAGTACTATTCATTATCTTCAAAGGATACGAGCTTAAAGAGGCTCAAACTAGAACGGATTTCAAATCACTGGAAAAGTTCAGCGGGAAGCAACTCATTGCGTTGTCCTCAATTGTTGTTCTGATGATCCTGCTTATTTTCTTTAAAGTCAATATTGGCCTGGCAGCCCTTATTTCCGCAGCCATTCTCTTCGTAATTGGCGTTGCGGACGACGGTGCTTGCATTAGAGCGATGCCCTGGAGCACAATCGTAATGGTTCTGGGCATGGGAGCTTTGCTAGGTGTTGTCAATACTATGGGTGGAATTGATTTAATGGGTAATACTTTATCTTCTATTATGAGCGCCTCGACTGCTGCCCCAATTATGGGTATTTCTGCAGGTTTACTAAGCATGGTTAGTTCGGCTCTGGGTGTTGTTTATCCGACAATGATGCCAATGTGCGCTGGTATTGCCAATCAATTGGGTAACGTGCATCCTGCTGCATTAATGGCGGCTGTAGGGGCGGGTGGTTCTCTTTCTGGGATTACTCCCTTGTCTACTGGCGGTGCACTGGCCTTGGCAGCCCTGGGTTCAAATCTGAAGGAATTTGACAAAAATAAAGAGAACAAGGCCTTCGTTCAGCTTTTTATTATGGCAGCTGTTGGGCTGTTGATCACTGCTGTAGTCTCTGCGCTATTCTTTGATATTATTGCTAATACAATGATGGGCTAATTCGATCAAATTCTGAGGTCAAAGATGCCCTGGAGTAACTGGGCAGAAAGAAAAGAGGCCTTGACTCTAAGCGGTGGCCATGTCTCATATGCATTCCAGTCACGGATGGCGATGCTTACCCTATGGACTACGTAGTAATAGAGTATTGTCTTACAAAACTGTGGGGCAAAAATATAGAAGAACGGGTAAGGCACTTATTGTTATCGCAGTTTAGGGAGCTGTTAGAGGAAAAGCGGAACGTCCCTAAAGAGTGGGAACATTCTAAGGGAAGGGGGTATTTATAACGGCATTTTCCAATTTTCTCCTTTAGTCCAGTTGCGCTGGTTCAGCACGGCACAACAACCTGGTTTATTTACTTGTTTGAGGCAACAAAAAGATCATAGCTATTGAAAGGAGTGTGAAAAGGACTCGGTTATGCCAAAACGTGGTGGCCACATGTAGGGTATTCGGGTAGTCCGTAAGATGATCTGTATACTTTAGAGAAAAGTCTCTTAGGTTAAATCTTGCCATGTAATTAGAAGGAGGTCAAATTTGTGAAACAAAGTATGAAACCTTTGCTTCAGGACGGTAAATGCCATATACTCCCCGGTGTCTACGACGCCATGATAGCTAAGATTTGTGAAAAGATCGGCTTTAAGGCGCTTGTGATGGGTGGTTACGGTGTAGCGGCCAGTCTCTTGGGCGAACCTGATGTAGGATATCTAAGTATGACAGAGATGGCCACCCGATTGGGCCAGATTTGTGATGCAGTAGACATACCTGTTTTAGCCGATGGTGATACAGGGTATGGTAATCCGCTTAGTGTACAGCGTACGGTGCGTGAATTTGAGAAAGCTGGAGCAGCTGCTATGTTCCTGGAAGACCAGGAATGGCCCAAGAAATGTGGTCATATGGCTGGCAAACGGGTAATATCGATGGAAGAGCATGTACAAAAAATCCGGGCCGCCGTTGATGCTCGACAAAACCCGGAGTTCCTAATAATGGCTCGTACCGATGCCAGAGCGATGAATGGTTTGAACGATGCCATTGAGCGCTCTTTGGCCTACAAAGAAGCCGGTGCCGACATTATCTTCGTGGAAGCACCGCAGAGTGTGGACGAGTTGAAGGAGGTTGCCTCGCGTATCAAAGGGGTACCTTTGACGGCCAATATGATTGAGCACGGTCGCACTCCCATTCTCACACCTGATGAGCTGGCCGACCTCGGCTACAGCATAGTCTTCTGGCCCTGCACAGCTCCTTATTTGGTAGCCAAAGCGGCATTTACAGTGTTTGGTGAGCTATATGAGAAAGGTACTACCGAGGGGGTAATGGATCAAGTGATTCCCTTCCCGGAGTTCAATTCTCTTATAGGCTTAGATTACTACCGGGAATTGGAACAGCGTTATGGAGTATGTACTAGCGAGTAACTAGTTCAAAGAATGTAATACCTAGCTACAGGTAATGAACAATGACACATGCCTGAGATCTTGAGTGTTTTCCTAGGCCTCAGGCATGTGCTTGTCTTTACAAAGACCGCAATTGGTAAGCAGGCGTGAAGAGTTTTCGATAAGATAAGAGACATACTAGCATGCTGGTTAGGCCCACGGATGCGCTGAGCATGAACTGAACTAGGATCTGGTACTTTACCGCTTCTATTGGACTCGCACCGGCGATGATTTGGCCGGTCATCATACCGGGCAGTTGCACTAAACCTACGGTTTTCATGGCATCTACAGTGGGGATCATACCGGCTTTGACAGAGGCCTTAAGGGCTGGTTCCACTGCTTGGCGCGAAGTAGCACCTAGGGCTAGGGCAGCCAGAATCTCTGCTCGCCGGGCCGCTATTTCCCCCCGCAAGCGGTTTAGGGCTAAGCCGGAGGCTACCATAGCATTACCTATAATCATACCGCTTAAGGGGATTACATAGCGGGGAGTAAAAGGAATGATCTTAAGATTTACCAGCATGGTCATGGTGACAAGCTCGGCCAAAGCAATAGAGAGTGTAACTAATATAAAAGCTCCAGGCAGTCCTTCCCCACGCCGGGCAGCATTTTTCCCTGCCACTAGCACCATGACTACTATCATAGGAATCATATATTGCCACCCAGCTAAATCAAAGATGAATTTGAGCACATAGCCTACCGCTGTAAGTTGAACAAAGGCGCGGACAGCGCCTATAGCCAGGTCTTTTTCCAGTTTCAGATCCTGCCAGTAGGATATTATCATAGCCAAGAAAATGAAGCTTACTGAAAACACTAAGGCTACATCCGACACGGTGTTTGCCCCCTATAATTTGGTAACATCAAGCTTTCCGGCCAGGAAAGCTCGAGCAGTCTCTGTCTTAGGTTGAGCAAAGAAAGCGTCAGTATCTCCTTCCTCCACCTTTTTTCCGCCAACTATCAGCACAATGCGGTCACTGACGCGCCGTGCCTGTTCCAGATCGTGGGAGACCCACACGGCGGTAAGGCCATGGCACCTACATACCTGGGTAATAAGCTCCTCCACTTGGTGAGCAGCGCCTACGTCTAGAGCTGAAGTGGGCTCATCCAGGAGTAGTACCTGGGGGTTGTTAGCCAAAGCTCGGGCCAAAGCTACGCGTTGCTGTTCACCGCCGGAAAGAGTACCGGCATCACGCTCGGCAAAAGCATCTGTTAAACCCACTTCACGCAGGAGCTCAGTGACAGGTCGGGACAATTGGTGGCCGGCCAGCTGGGGCCCAAAGGCAATATTAGCAGCCACCGTGCCGGCAAACAGAGCCGGTTGCTGAAAAACCATGCCGACCTGTCGGCGGAGAGAAAACACGTTTAAGGTACGGATATCCGTTCCGTCAAGGTAAATGGTTCCATCGGTAGGGTCTTTCAACCGGTTGATCAATGATAATAATGTACTTTTACCGGCACCGGAAGGTCCGATAATAGCCGCCACCGTTCCTTCCGGTACTGCAAGCGAAATTTTGTCCAGTAGAATCTTACCGTTTACTTCTCTAGATACGTTTTTCAGCTCTAGCTTTGTGTTCATGCCGTAGCTTCCCTTTGTCAAGTTGTGACTGTCTATTGCTATTTTACCGCAGGGCATCTAGTAAAACAATAAAGACCGGACTTTTTAGTCCAGTCTTCCTTAGCGGCCAGGCCGTGGGCTTTATTTGTCAGCGGTGCTAATACCGCTCAGATAACCGGTGGAAAAGGCAATCTGTAAATTGTAGCCGCCGGTCAGGGCATCCACATCGATTATCTCTCCGGCAAAATACAGCCCATTAACAAGTTTGGACTCCATGGTGGAAGGGTTGATTTCCTTGGTGTTGATTCCGCCGCCGGTAACAATGGCTTCGTTTAAGGGGCGTGTTCCCTGTACGGTCAATCTAAGGTGTTTAAAAGTATAAACCAAGTGTTCTCGCTCCTGGCGGGTGATCTGGTCGATTTGCTTATGAATGTCTAGTCCGGACAACGCCAGCACCACAGGGATCATCTTGTGTGGAAGCAAGTCGTCCAAGGCATTTTTCAGCTGTTTGCCGGCGTATTTAGTAAAATCCCGCTGCAGACGCCGGTCTAGTTGCTCTGGTGACAGGGCGGGTTTTAAGTCTATATTCAGTGGCACCGGTTGCTTTAGGTATTTATGTATTAAGCTGCTGAGCGTTAAGATAACAGGGCCGGACACACCGAAGTGGGTAAAGAGCAGCTCACCGAACTGCTCGGCCTTCACTTTACCCTGGACCAGAACCTGAACGCGAATATTTTTTAATGTCAGCCCTTGCAAATCCATCACCCAGGGCTCTTGTGTTTCCAAGGGTACCAAAGCCGGCCGAAGAGGAGTAATGGTGTGTCCCAAGTGTTGGGCCATACGATAGCCGTCGCCGGTAGACCCCGTTTGGGTGTAAGACATGCCACCGGTGGCCAAGAGCACTTTCTTACTGTCCACTTCCGTGTTGTCGGCTAATAGCACTCCGCAAACCTGGTTCTGGCGGGTGAGTATTTGCTTTACGGTGGCATGGAGGCGGATCTCCACCTTGTTGGCCAGCAGGTGGTGCTGCAAGGCTTTGATGATATCGCTGGATTTGTCGGAAAGGGGAAAAACCCGATTACCCCTTTCCACCTTTATTCTTACGCCCAGGGATTCCAACAGCCCTATGAGCCGGCGGTTATCAAAAGTGCTTAAGGCGCTGTATAAGAACTTAGGATTAGTGACGATATTGCTTAGAAAGTCATCAAAATCTCCATTGTTGGTGACATTGCAGCGACCTTTACCGGTAAGATAGAGCTTCTTCCCTAGTTTCTCATTTTTCTCCAGCAACAGTACCTTCAAGCCGTTAGCACCGGCCGTAGCAGCCCCCAGCATGCCTGCCGGTCCACCGCCGATTACAATTAAGTCATACATCATACAATACATGCCTCACTTACTACTTTTCGTCAGAGATTCTAAACAGAGGTCTATAATAGAGCAGCAAACGTGTCCTCAAAGTCGCGCATAGGTTTACCTTGGGCAATTTCTCGGTCTACTTCTGATAACATCTGCCCCAGTCGATAACGAGCCACCATTTTTTGAGAGGCGGAAAAGCTCATAACCACTAAATCAGCTTCGCCGTTCTTGGTTACTAGAACAGGGGCCCGGGTTTCATGGCATGGCTTGGAAAATGGCTTTATTTCGGCACTGATGTTTCTGTTGTAACCATTCAGCTCACCCCTGGAACCATTATTATGCCATGATTGTATCATCCCTATTGGTGGGATACAAGAAAGCATTGGGCAAACTGGCCAGAATGGGGATCATAAAGGGAGGTATGGAAAAAGGGTTCCAGTTGTTGCTGGAACCCTACTTAATGTTGGTGCTAAAAAGCTGTGGCTCTACAATTTTATCAGCCCCAGGCCGCTAAGGAGTACGATGGTTATGGCTATGGGGGTGACATACTTTAGGATAAAGGCAAGGCCACGGAGAAAACTCTGGTTTTTCAGTTGACCGTTATTCGATGCTTCGTCCACGATAGCTTTGCTTGTCAATACCCAACCGGCAAAGAGGCTGATGGCGACGCCGGCCAGGGGCATAAAGATACTGGAGGTAACGAAATCAAAGAAATCGAAGAAGGTACGGCCCCAAAGCTGGACATGGGACAAAATGCTGGTGGAGAAGGTGGCGAGGAGGCCGAACGCTGCTACCACTAAAACGCTTACCAGAGTAGCTTTTGCCCGGGGCCAATTCTTTTCTTCGGACAGATAAGCTACAGGGACTTCCATCAGCGAAATCATGGCTCCGGTAGCGGCGATAGCTGTCAAAATGAAAAACAGGGTAAGGAACAGTTGGCCCAGTGGCATAGAATTAAACACCATGGGAATGGTGATAAAGAGCAGGGACGGACCGGCATCGGGCTGGTAACCGAAAGCAAAGACAGCGGGGAAAATGGCCAGTCCGGCCATAATGGAAACTACTGTATCGGACAACGCTACTTTAAGCATGGAGCCTGGCAAATTGTCTTCGGACCCCATGTAGCTGCCGTAGGTGGTCATTACCCCCATGCAGACAGACATTTTGAAGAAAGAGAGCCCTAAAGCGGCGAGAAAGACAGCCGGTGTAATCTTGGAGAAATCGGGCCGGAACAAAAAGTTTACGCCGGCAGCGGCTCCGGAAAGAGTGAGAGCCCGAAGGTCGCACACTAAAAGGAGAAGGAATAGGACAGGAAGGACAGTTTTGGCTACCCGTTCAATGCCGTTTTGGACGCCGGCGATGATTACGGTGCCCACCACAGCTAGCACTGCCCACTGCCAAACCAAGGGAGCGATGGGGCTTACTGTGAGAGCGTCAAACACAGCCGGGGTTTGGGCCGGATCCACAGCCGACAAGGCTCCGCTGGCGGCTTTGAAGATATAGGCGTATACCCAACCGGCCACTGTGGAGTAGAAAAACATAATGACTACTGCGGAGGTGACTCCGGCTACACCGGTTAGGTACCACAAAGTGCCAGGGGCCAGCTTCTTGAAAGAGCGTACAGCGTTAGAACCGGAACGTCGGCCGATGACAAACTCGGATAACATAACTGGGAGACCGGCGATGAACAAACAAAGGAGATAAACTAGAATAAACGCAGCGCCGCCGTTTTGACCGGTCATATAAGGGAACTTCCAGATGTTCCCTAAACCTAAGGCCGAACCTAAGGTAGCGGCAATGGCACCGAGACTGGTGGCGAATCCTTGACGGGTCTTGACTGTAGATTTTGGTTGAGGGGATGTGGGAGAAAGTGTTACGGTTCGAGCATTCATAGTATTAACTATACCTCCTTAGATTTACCCTGAAGATGGCTTGAGCCGGGGCTGTATTAGCAGAATGTCCAAAGCAAGAGCATATCAGGTCTTGAGTGGGCGTAACAAGGTAGGCAAAATAAAAAACCTCTCGTTCCAAGGGACGAGAGGTTCAACTCGCGGTACCACCCTTCTTGGCTTGGCAAAGAATGCGCCAAGCCCCACTTAAGGCTAGACTTCCTTGCAACGGAGGAAGAATCCGGACAGGCCTACCGGCACAGCTTTCGGCTGTCAGCTCTGGGGAGATGTTCGCCGCTGGCAAAGGTCACCGGCTTCCACCATCCCGGTTCGCTGTAGACATTCATCCAGGCTACTTGCCCCTTCAAGGCGATGTGGATTTAATTGATCAATACATTAGCATGAAAGTAGCTTCGTGTCAATGTCATAAATTAACAAGAAATCCCGGTTGATTGACCGGGATTTATAAAGTCAAATTTACTTTATAAGCGGCGAGCGCCTTTATAATTATTGAAATAGTAATTCTCGGCTAAGGAACTTGTTATTACCCTACCTCTGCCACTGGAAGCATGAATAAACTTATTGTTGCCTACATAAATACCCACATGCTGGATGCTGGCACTGCCATTAAGGCCGAAAAAGACCAAGTCGCCGGGTTGCAAATCGCTTTTGGCCACCGAATACCCCCGCTCGTATTGGGCGGCGGCGTTGTGAGGTAGCTGTTCGCCCACTTGAGCAAAGACATAAGCCGCAAAGCCTGAGCAATCGAAACTGGAGGGACCGGAACCGCCGTAGCGATAGGGGCAGTTTTCATACTGGGTGGCAATTTCTACGACGGAACTGCCGCCTCTGGTGCCACCTCGGGAAGAAGTGTTATGCCCTTTGTCGACTGGAGCGGTATCGGGGATAACGGTGACCGTTGGAATTAATAATGATTGTCCTGGATGAATAAGGGTGCTGGACAAATTGTTGGCGTACATAATCGCTTCCACACTAAGGCCATATTTTAGGCCGATTCCGTAAAGAGTATCTCCTGCTTGCACCAAGTGACGCACTTGGGTTGCAACAGCTAAAGATTCGGCTTGGTTTTCCGGGGCTGATGCCGTTGCGGTTGGAAAGGCTGCGGCAGCCGCCAAAGATGACTCTGAGTCGGTGGGGGCCAAAGCCGGGCTTATATCGGGTACAGTGAGTTGTTGACCGGGATAAAGCAAATCTCCCTCTAGGTTGTTCAGTGACTTTATTTGATCCACAGTGGTGTCGTAGCGCCAGCTAATGTTCCATAGTGTTTCCCCGGGAACTACCGTGTGCACAGCGGCCTGAGCTGTCGGTGTGATCAGCAGTACTCCGGCTGTGATTGCGACCACAGTAATTAACCCGCGCTGCCACCAATGCATAAACGCTGTTGTTTTCCAACCTGGTAAAGGCGGCGGTTCATTACCTCTAGTTGACATAGACTACCCTCCGACAACTTATTGTTTTCTATAGTATTCGACAGTTGCGCCAAGTTTCCTGCCAGGAAGATAAAAAGACTGGGCCGATTTCCTGATAATGGACAAAGGCCCAGTTCAGCCCAACAAATCAACCGGTGTAGCAACACTTTAGCTGGTGAGTTGCTAGTCTAAAGTCATGGTCTTAAACTTTCTGGCCTGCTGTTCAATGGCTCGTTCGGTGGCCAGGCGTTCAATGGACGATGCGCCGAAGAACCCCACCACACCTTGGGTGTGCTGTAGGATGTACTGGGCATCCTCCGGTTCGGCGATGGGGCCGCCATGGCAGATAACCATAACATCCGGATTGATGTCTTTACCGGCATCGTGGATTTCTTGGACTCGTTTAGCAGCGTCTTCCAGGGTAAGAGCTGTGTAGGCACCGATGGAGCCCTTGGTGGTAAGGCCCATATGTGCCACCAGTACGTCTGCTCCGGCCCGGGCCATGGCCCGAGCTTCATCGGTATTAAACACATAGGTACAGGTAAGAAGATCTAAATCGTGGGCGATCCGAACCGTCTCTACTTCCAAGCCGAAGCCCATGCCGGTTTCTTCCAGGTTCTGGCGAAAGACACCGTCGATCAGACCTACAGTGGGGAAGTTCTGGATGCCGGTGAAGCCAATATCTTTTACTTGCTTGAGAAAGACTTCCATTAGGCGGAAGGGATCGGTTCCGCAGACCCCGGCTAGGACAGGGGTATCTTCCACCACTGGCAGCACTTCTTGGGCCATTTCCATGACAATGGCGTTGGCATCGCCATAAGGGAGCAACCCGGCCAGAGATCCGCGGCCGGCCATGCGGTAGCGGCCGGAGTTGTAGATAATGATGATGTCTACTCCGCCGCGCTCGGAAAATTTGGCCGAAATGCCAGTACCGGCACCGGCGCCTACCAGCGGGCGGCCGGCGTCGATTTCAGCCTGGAATCGGGCTAGAGCATCAGCACGGGTTATTCTGGTTTTCACTATTTATAGCCTCCTCGCTTAACATTTTTCGGGCAACCCTAGTGGTCCTAAAGGAGTTGTTCCAGTGTTTGGGCCAGGGCCAGGGCGAAGTCGTCATCATTGATGTGGTTGTTAAGTTCCACCACCTGAATGTCAGGACGCAGGTTCTCTTTCAGGGAAGCAAATAAGGCAGCGTCGGCTTCAGGATCGTAAAACGCTTTGTCTGCGGCATCGATCATGGATACGCCCTGTAGCGGCAGCATCACCACGGTGGGTCCTTGGGCGGCGTTTAATTTTTCGGCTATGATCCGGCCCAGCTCAGCACATTCTTCGGTGGTGGTTCGCATCAGGGTGACAGTGGGGTTATGCTGGTAGAAAAGGCGGTGGGCAAATTTCGGCGGCACTGTATCGCGCGGGCCGAAGTTTACCATATCTAAAGCACCTACCGAGACAACTTGGGGGATACCTACTTTGCCGGCTGCTTCCAACCGGTGTGGGCCAGCACTAAGGACGCCGCCCACCAGTTGGTCACAAAGTTCCGTGGTGGTAACATCCAACACACCGGTGATGAAGCCGTCTTTGATCAAACCTTCCATGGCCAGGCCGCCGCTCCCGGTGGCATGAAACACCAGCACCTCGTAACCTTTACTTTCCAGGTACTCCCGCGCTTTGGTCACGCACGGGGTAGTAACACCGAACATGGTGGCGGCGATCAGAGGTTTGTCCGGGGCCTCGTCTTTAACCTCACCGGCTACCATTCCGGCCACGGCCAAAGCAGCATTGGCCAGGATATGCCCCGACAGGCGATTGAGCCCTGAAATATCCACCACGGAGTACATCATGGTGATGTCTTTGGTGCCCACATAAGGACGGGTGTCGCCCGAGGCCAAAGTGGAGACCATGACTTTGGGTACACCCACCGGCAGTGCTTGCATGGCGGCGGTACCAATGGTGGTACCGGCCGAACCGCCCAAACTTATTATGCCCTGCAGACGGCCCTGGTCAAACAGTTTCTTAGCTACGATACCGGCGGCTGCGGTCATGGCTGCCACCGCTTCCCCGCGGTCGCGTCGGGAGACAATACTGTCCAGATCGATACCTGCCAGTTGCGCTACTTCTTCCCGGCTGATATCAGGCGACACTGACGGTTCAAAGATGCCGGTATCCACCAGCAGAGTGTCGAGGCCCTGAGCCCCAATAATGTCACGCACATAAGCCAACTCTTGACCTTTGGAGTCCATGGTGCCAAGGACTACTACCGTCGACAAGCTCTTCTCCCTCCCTTTCTGACAAAACTGCGGCAAGATTCGGGTTATTTCGCTTAAACTCTCAGCTCCCTTCCAACATGGATTTGCTGAACGATTCGCCACCGAACCAGTAAAATCCTGCTTACCTGGGCCAGAACTTCTTTGGTTGGTGCCGGGCAATCTGCTATAATGGGAACAAGTGGACAGCCGGATAGGGGTGGG
>DURJ01000122.1 GCA_012837285.1 Bacillota bacterium | reverse complement strand
TCAAGGCGAATAGTACTGGAACTACAAAAAGGATCACACCGTATCCCGGTGTATTGACAGCGACTTGTGGCTATGCTATGATAAGCCAAAATTACAGGTGCACACCTCATCTCTCCTGGAGGTGAGGTAGAGGTTGCGGTGAACATAAGTAGTTTGGCCAAGCAGGGCAGCTATGAGGCCGATCGAAAGGGAACACCGCCGAAGTGAAAGGTGCGCTCCGTGCCTTTCGCTGGGCCTGGGCCGAATAGGTTCAGGACTGTCACTGGTCGGACCGTGGCCGGCCAGTGGAGCGCTATCTCACGGAAAGGAGGATGTTTTGGGATGAGAATATCTCAATGGGCTAAAATTTGCTTCCTTATTCATTGATGGCATCCCGCAGGGGATACATTAGACAAGGAGGCAATTTATTTTATGAACTTCTTTAGAGGTACAGTAACCATCAATAGCAGTAACCAACTGGAAATCGGGGCTGCAAGTGTCCCAGAGTTGGTGGCTCGTTTTGGTACCCCCCTTTATGTCATGGATGAAACACTGATCCGGCACAATTGCCACAATTGGCGGCAAGCCGTAGATAATTATGGTACAGTAGCTTATGCGGCTAAAGCATTTTGCACCATGGCCATGTGTCGCTTAGTTGATCAGGAGGAACTGTCACTGGACGTGGTGTCCGGCGGTGAACTCTCCACTGCGTTGGCAGCCGCTTTTCCGGCAGACCGCATCTACTTTAACGGCAACAATAAGAGCAAAGAAGAATTGGAGCTGGCCGTTCAGGCCAAAGTGGGTCGAATTATTGTTGATAATTTCTACGAGCTAGAACTACTGGATCAAATTGCTGCTCGCTTAAGGCGGTCGGTGGACGTTCTGTTGCGTGTTTGCCCAGGTATCGAAGCTCACACCCACGAGTACGTCCAGACTGGTCAGCTCGATTCGAAATTCGGCTTTACCTTGGAAAACGGACAGGCCATGACAGCCGTACAGACTGCTGTGGCCAAACGTCACCTGCGTTTGCGCGGTCTGCAATGTCACATCGGGTCTCAGATTTTTGCCCTGGACGGTTATGCTGCCGCCGGTACAGCTATGGTTGCCTTCATAAATGCAATTAAAAGGCACACTGGGGTTGTTCTGGCGGAACTGGATATGGGTGGTGGCTTAGGTATCAGTTATTTACCTGACGATGCTCCGGCTGAAGTTAGAGACTTGGTTTGTACTGTTGTTCAGGCCGTGCAATCAGCTTGCTTAGCCCACAATTTCCCGCTACCCAAACTGGTGTTTGAACCGGGCCGCTCCATTGTGGGACCGGCTGGTTGGGCCATCTACCGCGTAGGGGCTCGAAAAGAGATTCCCGGCGTTCGTACCTATATCGCCGTGGACGGCGGAATGAGCGATAACCCCCGGCCAGCTTTATACGGGTCGCGCTACTTTGCGCTCGTGGCAAACAGAGCCAATGCACCGGCCGAAGAAACTGTCACCATTGCCGGTAAATGCTGTGAATCGGGTGATATCTTAATCAAGGATATCGCATTGCCTCGGCTCGAACCAGGAGACATCTTGGCCATGCCCAGCACCGGTGCCTATCAATACTCCATGGCCAGCAATTATAATCGCTTGAGCCGGCCGGCGGTTATTTTTGTCCGCGACGGCGAAGCCTACGTAGTAGTAAAGCGAGAGTCCATCTCTGACCTCTTGCGCAATGACATTATACCCAGTGCTTGGGAAACTCAAGACCAACCTTTACGCGCAGCCCGCTAGCGCCTGGTTGCCGATTTTTGCCAATTTACGGTTTCTTGACAAAGCCAAATGGGCATGATAGCATTAGTGTTCCGAAAGAGACTAATTAAGTTAATACGTGCGTAAGCTAGGTGACCGCGGGCACAGGGCCGCAAGGCCGTGTTCGAGGAAAGTCCGGGCTCCACAGGGCAAGGTGCTGGCTAACGGCCAGTGGGGGCAACCCTAAGGAAAGTGCCACAGAAATGAAGACCGCCACCGAAAGGTGGCAAGGGTGCAACGGTGAGGTAAGAGCTCACCAGCGGTTAGGTGACTAACCGGCTAGGTAAACCCCACCTGGAGCAAGACCTGGTAGGAGGAGAATGATGCGGCTCGCAGACTCCTCGGGTAGGTCGCACGAGACGCCGGGCAACCGGCGCCCCAGACAGATGGTCACCCACGACAGAACCCGGCTTACAGGCTTGCGCACTAAAAAGACGGCAACTGCCGTCTTTTTTATTTGCTG
>DURJ01000121.1 GCA_012837285.1 Bacillota bacterium | reverse complement strand
CTGCCGTAAGACAAGATCTAATTGTTTCTGCGTATAAACCCAACGAAGGCCTAGAAGAAAGCTTTCGCCTTAAAGCCGGCAGCGAGGAGGGGGCCTGGGATTTTGTCCGCAGCCACCTGAAACGGCTGCCAGTGGTGGTAGAGAAAGACGGCCAGTTAGAAGTAGTAGCTGAGCGGCAAAACTACCTGCTTTACGACCGCATGGTTGCTTTTCACGTTCAGCGAGGCGCGGCTGTGCCCCTTAACGCCGCTGATTTTTATGCCGGATTGAAGCAGCGCTTTCCCGAGCGAGATTGGATGTATTTCCTCCCGGCTCAGGCGGTGGAATACGACCGGGCCCGGATGGTGGCGGATGGGGTCCAGCAATTGTCACTTCTGGTAACCGACGAAAAATCAGCTATTCAATGGTTGCGACAAGCGTTGGGCGAAAACCCCCAGACTTATCAAGATATCCTACCCCAGTTCTTACGCCAGTCCCATCTGATAAAATACGAAAAACTACCGGAACTGACCCAACTGCTGGATGAAAGCTTTCTTCAAGATGAGCTGGGCCGTTGGTATGTACCTGATCCGAACAAACAGTCCGACTTGGAAAGAATGCGGGAAAAAGCTCTATTGCGTGAATTTGACCTCTACATAGAAGGGCGCGGCCGGTTGAGGGAATTTCGTACCGAGGCTCTCCGGGCCGGGTTCAAAGCTTGCTGGTCGGCCAAGGATTATCGCACCATTGTCCAGGTGGCCGAACGCATTCCTGACTCGGTTCTGCAGGAAGATAATAGCCTCTATATGTATTACGATAACGCCCAAGTGCGTTTGGACGAGTAAATGGGGAGAGCTAAAGTGACAGACAAGACTTTGTGGCGATCAGGGGACTGGGCGCTAACCCGCACCCAAGGCGAAGCTGTACGTATCCTCGAAGTCTTGGACCTATGGGGAAAATCCGCTTGCCTAGTGTGGCAACCGGCTGCCGGGACAGTGGCTACCGTACCGGCGGCAGAACTTATTCCCGTAAGCGCAGCTAAAGTTCCCAGCCAGCCGGCTATTGTCTATGCCGTTGCCGCCGCCAAGATAATGGACAGCTTAGCTCAGTCGGATTTGTTCTTAGCGCCGCTGGAAGGTACAGTAGTGCCGCTGCCGCACCAACTTTATGCTTTGGCTCGGGCTTTGGCCGGGCAGCGCGTGCGCTATTTATTGGCTGATGAAGTGGGTTTAGGCAAAACCATTGAAGCCGGGCTCATTATGCGGGAACTTAAGCTCAGGGGTTTGGTGCACCGTACGCTGGTGGTGGCACCTAAAGGCTTGGTCTTACAGTGGGTGCAGGAAATGCAGAATCACTTCAACGAGTCGTTTCAATTGGTTATCCCGGCGGAAATGGGTGCGCTTAGTTACTTGGCTGAGGATGGCAACTTCTGGCGGCGGATACCTCAAGCCGTGGTCCCCTTGGATTCAGTCAAACCCATTCAGGGCCGGCGCGGTTGGACCCATGATGAAGTACAGCGGTACAACCGGGAACGGTTCGAGAAGCTGGTGACAGGCGGCTGGGATCTGGTGATTGTGGACGAAGCTCACCGGTTGGCCGGTAGCAGCGATGCAGTGGCCCGCTACCGTCTGGGCCGAGCTTTGGCCGAAGCAGCACCGTATGTGCTCTTTCTTTCGGCTACACCACACCAAGGCAAGAGCGATGCCTTTCACCGATTGGTGAATCTGCTCGATGATGAAGCATTTCCTACTGTAGATGCCGTAGAACGGGAGCGGGTGGCCCCATATGTAATCCGCACCGAGAAAAGACAGGCCGTGAACTTGGACGGCCAGCCCCTGTTTAAGCCCCGACAAACACAGTTGATTCCTATTGTGTGGCAGGAACAGCACAGACTGCAGTGCGAACTGTATGAGAGAGTTACTGCATATGTCCGCGAGGGGTACAATCAGGCGCTGAAAGAAAAACGGTACTACATCGGCTTTCTGATGGTTATGATGCAGCGCCTAGTGGCCAGTAGCACCCAGGCTATTCGTTTAGCCCTGGAGCGCCGGTTAGAGGTTATAGAAGGGGCGACGCCGTATGTGCTAAATGAGGATTTGCTTCCGGATGAAGATTGGTGGGAACTGGACGGGCAGGAGCAACTGGAGCATATTCTTAAACAACGGCTGCTAGCTTTCGCCACTGAACGTGAAGAGGTACAGGCGTTGCTGTCCTTGGCCCGCCGGGCTTCCCAACAACCGGATGCCAGAGCTGCAGAGCTGCTTCAATGGCTCTATCGGCTGCAGGCCGAGGAACGGAATCCAGAGTTAAAGTTTCTGGTGTTTACGGAGTTCTTGGCTACCCAAGAAATGCTGGCTGATTTCCTGACTGGGAACGGTTTTGAAGTAACTTATCTTAACGGCTCCATGGATCTCCAGCAGCGGCAGCAGGTCCAGGCAGAATTTGCTGGCGAAAAGCAAGTACTTATCTCTACTGATGCAGGCGGCGAGGGTCTCAATCTTCAATTTTGCCATGTGGTCATAAATTACGACTTACCTTGGAATCCCATGCGTTTAGAACAGCGCATAGGTCGGGTGGATCGTATTGGGCAGAAACATCCGGTGCGGGCGCTTAATTTTATCTTAGAGGACACAGTGGAGTATCGGGTTCAAGAAGTACTAGAGGAAAAGCTGGCCACAATACTGACTGATCTGGGTGTGGATAAAATTAGCGACGTACTGGATTCCAGTGAAGTGGCCGCTGACTGGGAGAATCTTTATAAAGAAGCAGTTCTCAAGCCGGAAGAGGCAGCCAGCCGAACAAAGGCGTTCGCAGCTGCATTGCGTCGTCGCCTGGAAGAGGCACAGTTGGCCAGTAATGTGCTAAGTAAGGCCTCACAACTGGATGTGAATTGGGCACAGCGTTTGGCTAACCATCCACTACCGTACTGGGTAGAGCTCATGACCACGGGCTTCCTTTACGCCTCCGGTGGAACGGTACAGCGCAGGTTAAGAGGTTACGATCTTGTTTGGCCTGATGGATACCGACAAGAAGGAGTAACATTTTGGCGCCAAGACGAAGTCAAGCATGATTTAACGTATCTTAGCTTGGCTGACCCACGGGTACGCTCCTTGGTCCATAGATTGCCCCGGCATTTGCCTGGTCAGCCCCTGGTCGGGCTACAACTTTCCGGATTGAAGAGCGAGATTGCCGGTTGGTGGGGTTTGTGGCGAGTGTCGCTAGGGTCCACAAGTGCCGGCAGTAGCCGTGTGTTTCCTTTGTTTATCCATGAAAACAGGCGCTTGCTTCTCCCAACAGCCCGGCGAATATGGGACTTGCTGCTACAAGAAAATACAGCCATGCAAATAACAGGGGCAATAAAGGGTGAACAAGCCGAGACAGGTTTTTACATCTTGGCGGAGCAGGCAGAGATCTATGGCCAAGGCGTGTTCCAAGATCTAGAAGCCAGACACCGGGAATATGTAGCTCAGGAAAGAGACAAGGCCGAGTTTGCTATTGCCGCTCGTCGTCAGGCTATTAGCAGGTTGGGGTTGCCGGCGGTGCGCCGGAAGCGGCTAAATCAGCTAGAAAGCGACTATCAAAAGCGAATCCTGGAACTGGAGGAAATGGCGCAGGTATTTCCCGAATTGACTTGTGTGATTATGATCTATATAGAAGGTGCAGAGCCATGAATTGGCGTCGACAAATACTACAGAATTTCCCTGCCCAGCTATATCCCCTGACGGTGGTAGTGGATCCCGATGCCTTGCTGCAGGAAGAAGAGATTTGGCAAACACTAAAGGACAGGGGATTTGATTTAACGGTATACAACAACCCTTTGAATTTTCGCTTTATGTACGAACACCAGTACCGCTGCCGGTGGGATCGCGGAGAAGAAGCCTATCTGGTAGTTACAATCGATGACAGGCGTAAGTTGGCTGCTTTGCCTTACGATATTTTGGCGGGTGGGCGTCTACTTCAGCTTAGTCTGGCCGATTTGTTTCCTCGTCTTAGCTACCCAGTGATGGCTGAGCTAGATAAGGAATATTTTGCTCGTTTATATCGGATTTACCAAGACTATCACGGTCCAACGCTAGGTGATAGTGCTACCAAACACCATATCTTAAAACACGTATTTGGGATTGTTCCTGAGACGATCCACGGACCGGTGGAAATTACTCAGATGTTATTGTCCCGGCATTGCCGTGGACTGCGTTTGCCGGAAGTACTGGATCGCTATCTGGTGGATGTGCTAGGCCGAAAAGAAGTATTTCGCCATTGGCCGTTGGAGAAAATTGTTCCTTCGGCGGTGGCTTTCTTTAAGTTTCTACAGAGAAAATGGTTTGATTTTGTTCATGGAGTCGAGAGCCGGGAGCCAATAATACCATTTGACCGTTACGATATACGGGTATACATAAATGACCTCTTTGCTGACGGTTATCTAGAACCGGTGGACCCACCCAAGGACAAAGAAGTACCTGACTGGGCCCGAGCCGGCGTAATTGTAGACCGAGAGAAAGCGAGAAAACAGGACTTGGAAAGGTTAGTAACGACATTAGAGAAGCAACTGGACGAGACATTAGACTACCGGGATTGGCAGAAGCTGGCTGTAAAGTGGGCCCACCTGCTACTGGAGTGTGACATGGGCGGCTACCTGACGGACCGGAGAAGACGGGAGCTGTTGCAGGATAAATTAGATCATAAATTCTTCTCTTGGCTGCGAGAAAGTTACGGCCGGCTGGCTATGCTGCCTTATTTACCTCAACCGATATTGGTGCACCAAGTTCCCCACTTTCTGAACTACCGCCGAACCCAATTGGACGAAACTCGGCAGGCGTTGCTAGTGATCGACGGACTAGCAATGAATCAATGGCTGGTTATCCGGCGGGAACTGAAAGCAGGCCATCCGAACTGGCAGCTAACGGAGAACCAGATTTTTGCTTGGATACCTACCTTGACTCCCATTTCCCGCCAAGCCTTGTTTGCCGGCAAAGCGCCGTTATATTTGGCGGCATCCCTGTTAGAAAGCCATAAAGACGGGCAGCATTGGCGCCGGTTTTGGCGCGATGCCCAGATTCCTGTGGACAAGGTCCATTATGGGCTTTTGCCTGGGACAGATCCAGCCGAGATAAGAGCGACGCTGGCCAGTGGGGCCGATATTGTGGGGCTAGTGGTCAGAAAAGTTGATGATATTATGCACGGCATGAAGCTAGGCTCTGCCGGGATGTTGCAGCAGATAGCACTTTGGGCTCAAGGCGGCTACTTGAATGGTACCATTGATCAACTGCTTAAGAATGGCTTTGTGGTGTATCTAACTGCCGATCACGGCAATGTGGCTGCTACTGGCCAGGGGACAATCACTGACGGCATTTTGGCTGAGGCCCGAGGCCAGCGTGCCCGTATTTATACCAGTAAGACATTGGTTGAACAGGCGGCAGCCGGCGCAGATAAGGCTGTAATATGGCCGCCGGTGGGTCTACCTGCCGAGTACAAGGTGCTGTTGGCCAAGGGGCGGAGCGCTTTTACACAGCGTGGACAAACCGTAGTGGCTCACGGCGGCACAACTTTGGAGGAAGTCATCGTACCTTTCATTCGTATCGAGGAGGCTAAATCATGACCCAATACATAGGCTTTGATCGCAAGATAAAACTCACCTGGCTGGAGGCAACAGCTTGGCAAACGGCCACGGCTGAAGATGAGCAGCAGGTAAGGGACTATTTGGACAGAGTGTTGCAAAAGGAAGGCCTGAGCAAACGAGGCCGTCAGAATACATTGACTGTCCTTCTTCGCGTCTGGAATCTAGTACCACCAGAACAGAAGTCACTTCAAGAGCAGGCGTTGAATCTTTTGCCCAGTGCCGATTCTGATGAACGGCTATGGTTACACTGGGGTATGAGTATTCTGGCCTATCCCTTTTTTACTGATATTGCTTCGATCATCGGGCGGCTACTGGCTTTGCAGGGGAATGCGTCCTTAGAACAAATTTCCCGGCGTGTAGCCGACAAGTGGGGTGAGCGATCCACTGTGGAGTGGGCTGGCCCACGAGTAATAAGATCTATGGTGGACTGGGATGCTCTTCGGGATACAGCCACCAAAGGCGTCTATGTGGCTGGACCCAAGAAACCGGCTCGGGAAAAGATCCAGCTTTGGTTCCTAGAAATCCTTCTTAAATCTAACCTGACCACTGCTTTGCCGTTGGATCAGCTGGAGCACCTTGCCTGTGCCTTTCCATTAGAGATTACCATATCCGCACCTGCTATTTATTTCAGTGACACCTTAGGGATCGAACGCCAGGGGTTGGATATGGATTTAGTGGTGGTAAAATAGATTGAGGCAACAAAATATTGGGGGGTGTGGATGGTACTGTGGGCAGACATCTTATCCAGGCTCGTTTCCGAAAAGTCCGAATGGCCTAACAGTAAGCCGATCCGAGTACTGGGAATTGACCTAGGAACAACGAATTGTGCCGTAGCCGATCTTAGATGGGATCCTGGATGCCAGTTGATGCCTGATATCCGTTGTTTAGAAATACAGCAAGATATGCTCACCGGATTGTACACCCATTGGCTTGTTCCATCTGTGGTTGCCTTGTACTGGAAAACCGAAGACTTAGCAAAGGCCGTTTACCAAAAAAATGGGCCGCTTTGACCCAGATGACTACGAAATGATGAGTGTTGAAAGTGGAACTCCTCATGAGAGAAGGTATAAGAATCTTAACGCTGCAAAGACCCAGTTGCACAAGGAAGGCCTGATCGAGCAAGTAACGCATGGTTATTGGCGAATTAAGAGATAAATCTTGTCTTGTCTAATATCACCCAAAATGTGATATAATATCACCGGAACTGTGATATTGTATCGAAGGGGGTATTGGCATGACTAGAGGGTTGTTTCCCCTAGGTGGACCGGTAGGAGCGGAAGATTTGGTGGGCAGGAACGATTTGCTTAATTCCTTGGTGGCTCGTTTATCGGAGGGACAGAGCGTCATGCTGGCTGGTCCGCGTCGGATAGGGAAGACCTCATTGGCTCACGAAGCCTTACGACGGGTGAAAAAACAAGGGTTTTATACGGCCTCGGTTGACTTTTTCCGTTTCTCCAGCAAAAGAGAGTTCGCTACTAATTTGATCGATGCTGGTCTAGAAAATCGCACAGGTATTGCTAAAACCTTGTCTGCATTGGGGGATAAAGCGAGGTTATTAACCGGTGGGGCTCACTTAGCCTTCAAGCTACATGACCTGGAGTTCTCCTTAGGCTTTCCCGACAAGCGAACAGAGAATGAATTGTTGGATTATGCTTTGTGCCTTCCCGGGATACTGGCCCAGCGTGACAACAAACCAATGGTGGTAATGATGGACGAATTTCAGGAGGCAGCTCGCGCAACAAACGATCCAGAAATATTCAAAAAGATGCGTGCCAATTTTCAACACCAGAAGAAAGTCGCGTACCTTTTCCTGGGTTCGAAAGAAGGAATGATGCAGACGCTTTTTAGTGGACGGCAAGAAGCTTTTTATCGTTTTGCCACCATGCTACCTATACCAGGGATAAAAGAAGATGAGTGGATTCCGTACATTATAAGTAAGTTTGCATCCCGACAAATTGAGGCATCGGAGTCCACAGTCAGAGCCATTGTACGTTTGGCAGGGAGCCATCCCCAGGATACCATGTTTCTTTGCTCAGAAGTATATTATACTCTTTTAGAAACGGGCAACTCTGTCCTTAACCAAGAATACATCGACCTTGGTTATAACCGAGCATTGTTGGCCCTAGCTCCAGTTTTTGATGGCATGATAGAAGACGCCAATAACCAACCCCATGCCCGTCAAGTTCTAAACAGGCTGGCTCTAGACGAAAATCCCTACGGAGAAAGCCTTCATCCTAATCAAGTGAAGCGGGCTGTTGACTACTTAATAAGCAAAGCTGTGATTCAAAAAACGGCGCGAGGAAGTTACTCTTTTATCGAGCCAATGTTCAAGGACTATTTGCTGAAAGCTTGTTACTAAGGGCTGTTTTTATGCTATGATGCCTGTACTAGGAATCATGGAAAAGCCTAAGGGAAGAAACACCTTGAGCAAACGGAGATGATAATCTATGCCCTCGGAAGTGGTGGCGGTACTTTACCGCGGTGGTTTAGCCGAGAGCCGGCATTATGGCTCTATAGCGGTGGTGGATATTAACGGGAAGCTGGTTTACAGTCACGGTGACGCTGAGCGGATGACGTTTTTGCGCTCAGCGGCCAAACCACTGCAGGTATTACCTTTATTTAAAACCGGGACTTTTGATCACTATCAGTTTTCGCTGGACGAAGTGGCAGTGATGTGCGGTTCCCATAGCGGCCAGGATATGCATGTGGAGCGGGTACAGTCTATT